>CAMJFV010000359.1 GCA_946405045.1 uncultured Bacteroidales bacterium
CAATGTGTGCTTGTAAGGAAACATGATTTCCAACAACGTAACCATCCGCGCAAAAACAAATCGACGTCACCGCTACAGTCTGGAGCATACAAAAGGTTGAATCCTCCAAGTTGAAGAAGTTTTTCTCTTGACATTGCGATGTTGCTTCGGTCGAATGTCAATGTGTAACATGAAGAAGAGACTTCGCTTGTCTTGTAGTTGACATGACGTGGTGTTAGGATAGGAACATAACATTGTGTCGATTCTCCTGTCTTTGGATATCTTGCGACAACTCCTGCGGCAAACATGTTGTTCTTTTCAAACTGAGGTATTACAACATCGAAATAGTCTGTGGAAAGGAGTGTGTCTTCAGTCAATAGTACGATTATATCTCCTGATGCTTTGAATAAACCTTTGTTTGCAACCTCTGGGTATGAAGCGTGCGAATTGGCAATGAATATTTGAATATTTTGGTAATTCGCACGTAATTCTTCTGTCTGTTTGCTTAGTGCATCCCTACCTACAACAATCACTTCTTTTTCTTGAACCAGAGACGAGTTGTCCAATGAAGAGATGACTGCATCTATCACCTTTTCAATGCTTTTGTCTTCGTTTATCATTGGTATTACAACCGACACACTCTGCTTCAACATATCAATTCAATGTAGTCTTAACTTAAATATAAAGTCTATGATTGTCGTTCACCTTGAAAAGCATGTCTGCACGTTCTGGCATTTCTGCAAGAATATGTCGCGTTATTCGTTCGTAGTGAGCGATGAAGCGTCTTACCTGATCAGGAGTCATGATGTGTGTCGCCTCTTTACCTTGGTTCGCAATTCTGAGTTTTTCTTCCTGAAGATTTCTCCACTCAAACACTTTGTCGTAGGAAGGAATCTGCAGCATCACCAGAAAATTGATGGTGTCAAACAAATCTTTATAGTCTGTTTTAAGTTGGTCGTTGACGTAGCGTCGCCATACACAGTCTTTGTCTTCAGTAGCTTCCAAATCGTTGATCGGTGACATGAGTTCTGAATCATCTTGTGCAGTGGCATCTATACACCAACCATCAAACAAAACCACATCTGGTTTGCCTACGAATTTTGTCCATTCAGATTTTGGATATATATCGTCAATGGCTTTGTTGAACCGAGGAATCATTGTGACTGTATTCTCGTCTGCATTCCGTAGTGAGTTGATGATCTCAAGTCCCATCTTCACATCGTGAGTGCCGGGCACACCACGAGTCATCAGCAATGGGTGCACCTCTTCTGAAAGTCTCTTACGTTCTTTTCTGCTTAAATATAAGTCGTCGATGCTCCAGGATGCCACTTTCTTGCCGAATTTTTCTTCCAAAACCAATTTGAGAAGCTCACAGAAGGTACTTTTCCCTGCTCCTTGTGCTCCATTCACGCCGATGACTTGCATACGTGAACCAAAGCCGACATTGATGATATTGGCCAAAGGAATATAGATACGAGGAAGATCGTCCATTAATTCCTGACTAAGCATCAACTGGTCAAGCTTTTCTGAAAATGATGTGTAAAGTTGCTCCATAGTCTTCACAAATTTGATTCAACACAAATCCAAAGTCCAATTGTAATTTAGGAAATATATTTCTGGCTTTTGCCAGACAGGAGTGCAACTCTTGGATCTTATTCCTGCGTTTGCCGCAATCCCATACCATAATGGATTGTGGCATGATATGATAAGACCCAAATTATAATTACATTGATGGTAAAATATTTCCCAATTTTTTACGGATCTGCACAAAGATATGAAAAAATCTTAAAAAAGTTTAAAATCTGGACTTATTAGCGTTAAACTGTGATTTTTTTTCATTAGAATTGCGATTAATTTTTATAACAAAATTTATACGATATGAAAAAAGTATTTTCTATTGTTGCGGTAGTAAGCATGTTGTTTGCGACATCATGTTGTAAATGTAATTGCAAGTGTAACCAGGATGGAGCAAAGTGTGAGCAGAAGTGCGACAAACCATGTGAGAGAGGCGAGAGGCCACCTCACCATGGAGACCATGAGTTCGGCCCTCGTCCAGGAGAAGGTCATCGTGGAGGTCCACGTCACCATCATATGAATCCTGAGATGGCAGAGAAAATGGAAAAGTGGATGAATTTTGACAGCCTTACTGTTGAGGAACAGAAAGCTTTAATCGCTGAGAGAAAAGCAGAGATTGATGCTCGTGAAGCTGAGAGAAAGGCAAAAAAAGCTGAGATGGATGAAAAATGGGCTAACTTCGACAAACTATCTGTAGAAGAGCAAAAGGAACTTCTTGATCAGAGAAATCATATTCCGTTCTTTAAGAAGAACATGAAGTTTAGACATCATCAAAACGCGAACTAAAGAGTGATCTTTTTCTATAAGCGATATGGCCGTTCAACGTTTTTCGTTGGACGGCTATTTTTTTGAGTTTCACTATTCTTTTGTGCATATAAACATGTTATTTTATGATGAAACTGCAGGATTTGAACGTTTTTCTTCTTATTAATTCTTGGCTTATTTTTAAGTTTTTTATGTGATTTTGTTTATATTTGCAGTTTAGTGATAACTTGCATGAAGATTGTGTGCTCGATATCATAGAAAATAGAAGGATAGTTTTGAAAAAAATAATACTCATACTGTTTGTGCTGTTTAGCATGGGGTGTTTGCCGCAATTGGTGAATGCTCAGGATGTTGATGCGCAAACTGTTGAGAATGAGGTGGAAAATGATGATGACGACTCTCCAAGAGAAAAAAGACTATCCCGTAGAGAAAGAAAGAAGAAAGAGGCTGAAGAACGCCGATTGAGGGAAGAGGCTGAAGAGAATGCGAAAAGAGAGGCAGAACGTGTAGCTGAGGAAAAGAAAAAGGCTGAAATTCAGCAAAGACATCGTCAGGAGGAAGCACGACGCAAGGAGCAGATGAAGAGTATCCAGCGAGCTCGTGAACTTCGTGAGGCTGAAGAAAAAAGAAAAGAGGCTGAAGAGGCAGAAAGAAAAGCTGCTGAAGAAGGACCAGTATATGCTTCTGAAGCAGAAAGAATTCGTGCAGAAAGAGAAATCCGTTTACAACAAGTACGTGAAGAACAGAAACGTCGCGCTGAAGCTGTAGCTGAACGTCAGCGTTTGGCACGTGAGCGTGAGGCTGAACGTACTGCCCGTCAGAAACAGTTG
>CAMJFV010000360.1 GCA_946405045.1 uncultured Bacteroidales bacterium
ATACCGACAGAATGTGCCTGCATCACGGCGGTGTTGCCGTAGATGTCGATGACGCATCCAGGAATTCCGTCGCCTTCACCATGGATAAGACGATAGGTGTTGTTGTCAGCTCGTCCTGCGATACCGATAGCACGACGCATCTTGTAAGCCTCGCTCAGTTTAGTGTTCCAGAATTTGGCTGTCGGCTCCTCATCCTTGAATGAGAAAATTCTTACAGCTATGCTTCCGATTTGATAGTGTCCCACCGCGCAAAATTCGCCTTTGGAAGTGAAAACCTTCACCACGTCACCCTCTTTAGGATTGCCTTCGACCTTGGCGATCGCGCCTGAAAACACCCACGGATGGAATCTGAATACAGCTTCTTCCTTTCCGTTTTTTAATATTACTCTACAATTTGACATAATCATTCAAAATAATATGCAAAGGTAGCGATTTATATATAGAGTTGAAAATTAAAAGTTAAAATTTAAGGATTTGAGGTAGCTTGGCAGGAAGAAAAATGGATGGAAAAAGAATTGCTCTGACTGATTTTTTTGAGGATTGTTAAGGGCGGAACACCCTAACTCCCTTTCTCTCTGCGAGTCCGTAAGGCGAGCACACATAATTTAATAAAACCACAGAGGCACAAAGTTCACAGAGAATTTTAGTAAAAAGAGAAGTAAAATAACGTCAATTCGATGAAAATAAAAAAAAATGATAGTTGGAGTGTAATAAATGAGGATTGTTAAGGACGGAACGTCCTAACCCCTCCACACGTGCGAGCCGTAGGCGAGCACATAAATTTAATAAAACCACAGAGGTACAAAGTTCACAGAAAAAGTCTACGACTTTAATTTATAAGTAAAAGAAAAGTAAAAAGTATTTGTTAAAAGATATCGCTTTGATTATATGACGTATAAAGATTAAAGCCGGTAAAGAATCTCCATAGGCATTACGTTTTAATTGTTATACTTAAAATCAAATAATTCGACCTATACGCCTTAATTGGCTATAGTTTTTTGAGGATCGTTATCCCCACCACATCTGCAGTTCGTAAGAACGAACGTTGGGATAACATAGAAGCTGTTTGGTTATAAGTATGAGGATTGTTAAGGGCGGAACGCCCTAACTCCACCATATCTGCGAGTTCGTAAGAACGAGCAGTTATAAAATCATAATATAACAAAATCAACCATATAGCTTAAGCAGTCTCTTGTGATTATGCGTAAAGGATAATATTCTTTTCCTTGATCATTTCACGGAGGTTGATCAACGCGTATCTGGCGCGGCCAAGAGCGGTGTTGATGCTGATGTTCTTCTTTTCAGCGATCTCGTTGAAACTCAGGTCTTCAAAGTAATGCATCTTGATGATCTCAGTTTGTGGTTCGGGAAGATTGTCTACCAAACGATGCAGCGTCTCTATAATCTGCTCTTTTACAATCATATCCTCCTCGCAATCGTCGAGGGCGGAATCCTCGTTGATAAGGTCGTCCGAGTAGACGCAATCGTTCTTAGACGAACGCATATAGTCTATCACCATGTTGTGGGCGATGGTTTTGACCCAGCCAATAAACTTGCCTGAGTCGTGATACTCTCCTTTACGGATTTTAGTCAGCACACGGATTGAAACCTCCTGGAAAATGTCGTCAGCAAGTTCCCTGTCGTGAGTAAGTTGCATGATGTAAGCGTACACTTCAGCTTTGCACTTGGCAATCTGCAACTCTAGGTCTGTTGAGAAAATGGCATTTCGAATCATATACTACTTTTTTTAAGGCTGATATTGCTATCAGCAGACAACGTTTATTTAAGAGTATATGTTCAATCCATAGGCATTATGTTTTTTATTTGTTATACGATGTAAGATGCTTACCAGTAGTGAATTATGCTATCCGAATTATGCGTACAAAGTAATATTGTTCTCCTTTATCATTTCACGGAGGTTGATCAACGCATATCTGGCTCTGCCGAGAGCGGTGTTGATGCTGATCTTTTTCTTTTCAGCGATTTCGTTGAAACTCAGGTCTTCAAAGTAATGCATCTTGATGATCTCAGTTTGTGGCTCAGGAAGTTTGTCGACAAGTTTGTGCAGCGTCTCCTTGATCTGCTCTTTCACAATCATATCCTCTTCGCAATCGTCGACGGCAGATTCCTCGTTGATCATATCGTCCGAGTAGACGCAATCGTTCTTAGCTGAGCGCATATAGTCTATCACCATATTGTGTGCGATAGTCTTGACCCAGCCGGCAAATTTGCCAGAGTCCTGATATTCACCATTACGGATTTTTGTAAGCACACGGATTGAAACCTCCTGAAAGATATCGTCAGCAAGTTCTCTGTCGTGAGTAAGTTGCATAATGTATGCGTATACCTCAGCTTTGCACTGGGCAATCTGCAACTCTCGGTCAGTTGTGAATTTGATATTTCGAACCATATACTACTATTTTTACACCGACGTCATAATCGGCAAACCAAACTTAAATTAGTGTATATGTTCAATCAATAGGCGTTCTGTTTTAATGTTATACGGCTGCAAATATATAAAAAATTAATAGTTGGTGCAGAAAAATGAATTTTTTTTGAATTTTTTTCAGGATTTTTTGTTCCCATTTGTGAATACATGCTTTTTTGACAGTGCATAGCAAGCTATGCGACTCTTTCCCCGACAGTAGCATAACAAGTTTTAAAATCCGATAAATGTAGACATCACGACCTACACCTACTACGATGAGTAGGCAATAATCTAACCATATTGTGTAGATTGGAAAACATAGGCAATAATTCCTTTTATAACTGCTCGTTCTTACGAACTCGCAGAAGGGAGAAGGGTTAGGGCGTTCCGCTTAAAACAAAACTGCATTTTAGAGCAGAAAAATATAACGTAATAAAACCAAAGAGTATGGTTTTGGAGGGACATTCCGTTAAAAAAGTGTGGAGTTTGGATGAATGTTCCGTTAAAAAAGTGTAGAGTTTGGTGAGATATTCCGTCGAAAAAGTGTGGAGTTATGATATAAAGAATTGAAAAAGAGGTGATTATCTTCAAGTGTGTAAATGTTTAGTTTTATATGAAGCGGAGTTTGATGTGAATAGATATAGAAAGAGATATCTGTGCGTGCCTCTTAGGTTATACTAAACCGATTTTTTTGGGAAGCATGATAGATATAAAAGAC
>CAMJFV010000361.1 GCA_946405045.1 uncultured Bacteroidales bacterium
TAATAGTATCAAATAGAATACCACAAAGGAAGTATCAAAATCGATACTCCCTTTGTGTTTATAAGCTAAAAGCCAATAATATTAGCAAAAGTTCCCCATATAGGATGTTTTTTATACGATTCGACGGAATTGCTAGGAACAGACAAAACACATTTCCGTTTATCTACCATCGCAAATGACGATTTTTGAACCGAAGGTGGATTTACTGCATAAATCCTGATATTCTCCAATTGTTTGCAGTTAGAAAAAGAAGCACGTTCAATTGCGGTGATTTGAGCTGGAAGTGAAATTTTCTTTAGGTTTTTACAATCATAGAAAGCACAAACACCTATTTTCTCTACTGAATCTGGAACTTTATAATCGCTTCCTTTTGCATTCGGATATGCCAATAAAGTCTTTACTGATTTGTCGAACAGCACTCCATCCTTGGAACTGAAATGTGCGTTAACTTCCGTCGCAACAAATGATTTTAGATTATAGCACCCCGCAAACAGAAAATTGTTGTCAAAGTACCCAGATTCGACGTTGACTATCTCCATTCCGTCGCAACCAGAAAAAGCGAATTTACCAAATTTATTTAATGCTTTAGGAAGTGTGATCTCTTTCAAAGACCTACATTTGAAAAAAGCAAAATCTCCTATCTTATTTAGAGTTTTAGCTAATTCTATATGAGATAAGGAACTACAGCCATAAAAAGAGAAATCCTCTATATTTTTCAACACATTACTTGATTTCACCCTGTCTATCTTGTCACATTTATAAAACGCCCCATACTCAATAGTAGACACACTTGACAACAAAACATACTCACCGGAAGACGTCGGTGAGACAAAATATAATCTTGTTTTATTTTTGTCGAACAATGATTTGTTTAAGGTCGAAAATGATTTGTTAGACGTGTTTATAATGATATTTCTGAGTGTAGGGCAATCCGCCAACGCCATCTGTTCTATTTCGACAAGAGAATCAGGCAAGACAACGGTATGCAGTTTAGGACAATCTTCAAACAAATGATGTCCTAAACGATTGGTCGTTGCAGGAAGGATGATATGTTCCAATTCACGACAATGACGGAAAGCGTAATTATCTATGACATTTATCCCTTCTGGAAAATTTTCGTTTAAGATTACAGTTTGGGAAGCATCCAGATATTTTACATTTAACAAAATTTCTGAATCACCAGAATGTGACGACATCCGTCCAAACAAATCATTCTCTACACATTCTCCCGTCACAACCAATGAATCTGCTTTATATGGTTTGCCAAAATAATCATCACCAGGTCCGTTTAATTTAACAATGTCGATTTTGCTTTGTGACATTGAGGGAAAACAAATCATTATCATAGAGCAAAGCAAGATTATAATGAAATTATTCTTTTTCATAATCAACATATATTTCTTTTACAACATGGTTTTGATCACAACAAACACACAAATAGGAATTCTTGAGCTCATATACGCCATCACTAAGGAAAATAGAAATAGTATAATCTGATTGTTGTTCAACTGGATATGGCTCGAAATCATGGATTATTTCTTTCAACTTATCCCCTTCCAACTTCGAACTTATGGACAAATCACAATAATGGCCCGATCCATCCGCAATTGTCACAACAAAAATGGACTTTTCCTTCAAGACAAACCCTGTAAAAACTCCGTAGATTGGACCATTATTCGACAATATTTCATTCTCCCCATATATGTACCTGTTCAACGAAGGAGGTATATTTTCGCCAGAAGGCCATTCATCAAACATATAGACTTCTGTTGGCATTCCAAAAATCTCAAAACATTTATACAAAGAATCATTCAAATGTATTCCATTCAGCATCACATTATGAACATCCACCGACAATTCTTTTTGCGGTCGGTTTGTATCGACGGTACCAAATTCCGATTTAATATCGTTTGCCGACTCTGTTCCGGGAGTCTGTTCTAAGCTCTGTATATCAACTGTTTGGCCATTGTTGCTACAGCCAACAAATAAACTACACAAAAGCAATAATTCTATCTTCCTCATAAACATCACCATTTGTCTTTTCACCACCGTTCAAATTCATCTCCATCGATATTCGCTTTCTTCTATAACAGGACAATCACACTTTTCTACATTCTTCTTCTCTTCATATTCCTTTCTGAATTTATCACAATCACATTTTATTATTAATCCAGAATCATCACAACCGATCATCTTTATAACATATATTGTGTCAGCATTAACATCATACTTATTCACCATTATAGGACAAATTCTAAAGCCACTGTAACCATCTGAAAAAAATAAGTTTTTGAATTCACCACAAAATGTATCCCAATTTTTATTATTTCCGCGATAGGGACGATCTTTTCTCACAAGATAGCATAAAGAGTCACCGACCATCACCTTACATCTGTACACGTACATTAATTCGAAATCTTTCGCAATGACATTCGAGATACTCGACAATATCACAAAAAACAGAATTACTATTTTAGATATTCGGGTTCGCATAATTTGACAAATTTTATCGGTTTAATATCTAGACTAATCATAGTCTCCAGTTTTCCTTATAACTGTCTAGTAATCCTATGATTCCATCCAGTATCTCACAAAACAAATCACCCCTTTCTCAACCTCTCACACGCCTCTTTTGCTTCTTCAACACCTTCTTTTGCAGCAAGTTCATACCAATGCAGAGCCTGATCCAGATCTTTATCTACACCTATTCCATTTTCAAGACACCTGCCATATTGATATTTTGCCTCAGGCACAATATCATCATCAGCATTCGACAATACTTCAAACATTTGTGCGGCATATTCGTAATTCTGCTCATATCCATATCCGTTCAAGTAGAACAATGCCAAACGATAAAGAGGCTCATGAAACAAAGGGGACGTGTAAGCAGCCTTTTCATAATGCTCAATTGCTTTCATATAGTCCTGCTCCACTCCGTCGCCAAATTCATAAATACGTCCCAGTTCTATATGAGCAAAATTTTCTCCACCCTCAGCAGATTTTTCATACCACTCGATAGCAGCTTCTATATTTTTCTCAATCAGTTTTCCTTCATGATAAGCTTCGGCCAATTCTAATTGTGCATAAGGATCGCCTTGCTCAGCCAATCTTCTACATTCTTCCAAATCAGAGTAAT
>CAMJFV010000362.1 GCA_946405045.1 uncultured Bacteroidales bacterium
CCTTCAATTTCGGATGGAATGTATCCGTTTGTGATGCTTATATTTTTCAATAGACGTCCTGCAATATCGTATAGTTGATATTCACCACACGGAATCATATCGTCGTTTGTGATTGAAAAGACGTCTGTATGAGTAGTTGATATGAATTTGATCCAGTCGATGTTGACGTATGATCCTTCAATCAGTAGTCTCATAATATGCTTGCCTTTTGTTATTTCGCTTGTAGACGCTGTGATTGTCTGGTAGGACTCCCAATCTTTGCCTTGTGGCACTTCTATCTTTTCTGTGACAGTTTTGCCGTCAATCAACAATGAGAATCCTGATCCTTCCAAACCAGATGCCACTCTCAACTCCAAATTATATGGTTCTGTGTATGCTACGTCTACCGTGTATTCAAGCCATTCTCCTTTTGATGTCCAACCAAGTGCGTATCCTCCACCGTCTATCTCGGTGATATCCACGTCATCATTACGATAAACTGAACCTTGGTTTGCAGCGTCGTCGTCCTGGAATGCGAGTCCTGCTCCTCCTTCATCATAGTTTTCGGCTTCCAATACACCTGGGATAGCGATTGCTCCGTCGTATGGCTTTTGTTCTGGCTCTTCGAATTTTATTTCTGGATAATCAATCACTTTGTCGCTTGTAGACAGATTCTTGAATCCAAGCTTGGCTATCTCCGTCAAATTCTCTACCTTGCCTTTCAACGGACAGATTCTGAATTTATGACTGTAATCGTGCTTAGGCATCATCATCTGCTCGCCCTGAGGTTTTGCTCCCCATGAATTGACACCTCCAAGTCCCTGTTGCTGCAAGTCGACGCGAAGGGTTATGTCCTTGTTGTTGTTCAGATCCCATGGATAGACGGTACGTTCCAGATCTTCTGGAGTGTGGTGTTGAGCGTTGAACTCCATATAAGGAGAGCCGACAACCATCAGTCCGACACCGACAGAATTTGTAAGTGCTGCCCAACGAACATTTGTACGCTGACCAGTTTCGCCAATCTTCATATATTTAATAGTCATAGAATCGACGAGAGTGTTGTATAGACCTTCGAATGCGCTTGCGTTTCTTCCGACGTAGTTTTCGTGAGGTCCACGTCCTAAATAAGTCAATCTTTCGAATCCACCTGGCACTGTGATGAGCGTACCGATGTTTGGAATCTCATCCAAACTTCCGTCCGGACTTAACGTATATTCCACGATGATGTCGCCGCTTCCGTAGATTGTGTAGCTCATATTCATTGCGGAAGTTCCTGCCTCTGGCAATGAGATTTTGAAGTCGACGCGAGTCTCTTGATCAGACTCTTTTGTCACTTTTGATGAGTTCACAACTCGTTTGCTTCCTGCGTATCTCCACTCTTTGCAACGGTCACCCATATTATTCCCTCGGTCGTTGTCTGTGGCAGCACGCCAGAAATTAGGCTCAGGTCCATCTTTGATCAATTGGATGCCGTTGCTTGTATAGTTTGTGATCATTCCTGTCTTTGTGTTGATCTCAACAGAAAAATCAGCCCCAGTCACTTTAAGCACTCCGTTTCCTTCCTCTGTTGTCTGTTTAGGTAGGGAAGCAATATTTATTTTTGGAGAATAACCTTCTCCAAGGTTTAGTCGGATTTGGTCGTGAGCGATGCTATGACCTGCTTTCGCCCATGATTGATTCTCCTTCAGACGGAAATCAAAATCAAGTTGATAAGAAGATCCGGCCTTGACGTTTTTAGGCTTTTTGTAATCCAATGTGATTTCTTTGGTCGACAATGGATTGATGTTTATTGAAGATGCGTCGATCGCACCACTCGCGATTTCAATTCCGTCTTCCTTCAAACTCCAGAATCCTTCTGCTATTTCAATGATGTTAGTGAAATCAAAACGATTTTCGATTGTGAATTTGCCGGCTGCCGCTTCGCTCTCCTTCACCAATATGTTTTGATATGCATGTTTCACCTCCCATATTTCAGGCTGCAAAGAACGGTCGGGGAATACGATTCCGTTGGCACAGAAATTGTCGTCGTTAGGTTTGTCGCCCCAAAGACCTCCATAGTTGAAGTATTGGGTACCGTCGCGACGCAATCCCTGATCGATAAAGTCCCATATGAAACCTCCGAAGACGCGGGGGTTGGAGTAAAAAGCATCAACAAATTTCTGTATCTCACCCACACTGTTTCCCATTGCGTGCTCATATTCACAAAGCATGAACGGCTTATTGTTGTTGTCGTAGACCGACACTCCCCAAGGGTCACAGTACATACAGCTTTGCACGTCGGCATTGTTGTTGTCTCCCTCGTAATGTACAGGACGGGTGTTGTCGGCCTGATGCGCATACTCACGCATAGAAGCAAACACGTCTCCCCAACCTGCCTCATTACCTAACGACCAGATGATAACGCAAGGATGGTTCTTGTCTCGTTGGATCATGGAAGACATACGTTCCAGACATGCTGGACGCCAATTGTCGTCGCTCTTAGGAAGTTTGTCGTTGGCTCCGTGTGACTCCACATTGCACTCATCCAACACATATATACCTAAACTGTCGCAGATGTCGTATATGCGAGGATCATTAGGGTAGTGAGAAGTACGCAATGCGTTTATGTTGAACTTTTTCATTAATACAACGTCATTAAAGATCAATTCGGTCGACAATACACGTCCATTGTCAGGGTCGATCTCATGTCGGTTGACTCCACGAAGGATGATAGGGGAGTTGTTGACGTAGAAACGAGTTATGCCTTTGGAATCTTTTTTCAGTTCCACTTTGCGGAATCCGATCTTTGCACTCTCCACTTGCACCGTCTTCCCATTCGCATCTTTCAATGAAATGACAGCAGAATATAGGTTTGGCGACTCTGCTGACCAAAGACGAGGCGCGTTAACTTCGATTTGGAATCTCACGGACTCCTCTTTACCCGGTTCTATGAAAGAGATCGTTTTGCTTTGAGGGGCAAACACCTCTTTGCCAGACTTGTCGTAAAGTCCGAGTTCAACAGTAAGCGAAGATTCGCTTGAAGAGTCAAAGTTGTCAACCCAAACGGTTGTATTCAGGATTCCATCCTTATAGTTTGACGCAAGAGTAGCGTCGATCTGGAAATCTTGGATATGGGTTTTAGGAGTGGCATAGATGTAGACGTCGCGCA
>CAMJFV010000363.1 GCA_946405045.1 uncultured Bacteroidales bacterium
TCTGCACAATGGCAGGTATCGGACTTGAGGAAGGTATGGTTGACAAGGCTATCGACTCATGTAAGAAATATCTTGACTGTGAGCACGGTATGGTACTTAACAACCCAGCATTCACATCATATCACGTTGAGATGGGTGAGATTTCTTCTTATCCTGCAGGATACAAGGAGAACGCAGGTATCTTCTGTCACAACAACCCATGGGTTATCATCGGTGAGACAGTAGCCGGACGTGGTAACGACGCTTGGGAGTTGTTCCGCAAGATCAGCCCAATGTATTTGAAGGATCAGGCACTTCACAAGGTAGAGCCATACGTAAACTGCCAGATGGTTGCAGGTAAGGATGCTGCTAAGCCAGGTGAGGGTAAGAACTCATGGTTGACAGGTACAGCCGCTTGGATGTGGTTGACAGTTAGCCAGTACTTGCTAGGTGTTAAGCCTTCTTACAAAGGTTTGGAGATCAATCCATGTCTTCCATCAGACATGAAGGGTTACACAGTTAACCGTAAGTTCCGTGATGCAGACTATGTCATCAAGGTAACTAACTCTGGAGCTCAGAAGGGTGTTAAGAAGTTGATCGTTAACGGTAAGGAAATTGCCGGCAACATCGTTCCTATGCAGCCAGCTGGTTCAAAGACTGTTGTTGAGGTTGAGATGTAATTCATCTTCATAAGACAAGAGGGGAGTCTTTTTAAAGACTCTCCCCTTTTTTCCTATTCTAGTCATTCATAAAAGGGAATAATATGAGAAGACTGATATTCGCTTTAGCGATATTAACTGCCACATTGATGTCATGTAGCGTGGAGACGGCAGAGAAAAAAGCATCCGCAGTAGCGGTCGATACCACACCTCCATTGAAAAGATATGGTGCGTTGCAGGTAAAAGGATTGCAACTATGTGACAAAGAAGGAAATCCTGTACAGTTGGCAGGATTAAGTACTATGGGCTATCAATGGTATGGCCAGTGTTATACAAAAGAGTCTATCACTAAAATGGTGAAAGACTGGCATATTAGTGTACTTCGCTTAGCGATGTACGTAGAAGAGGGAGGATACAATTACAAACCCGAGATCAGAGAAGAGATGTGCAATCTTATAGACATCTGTGAGGAACTTGGAATTTATTGTATTATGGACTGGCATATCCTGACTCCAGGCAACCCTCTAGATCCAAGATATTCGAAAGCAGAGGATTTCTTCAGATATATGGCAAAGCGTAATGCGAATAAGCAGAACGTGTTGTATGAGATATGTAATGAGCCAAACGGTTCGTCTGTAACATGGGACACAATCGCTATTTATGCCAACAAAGTTATTCCAATCATCCACGCCGCATACGATAGCGTCGGAGCACCTCATCCTATTATTGTTGTAGGTACACCTCAATGGTGCCAGCTAGTGGATGCACCAATCAAAGAAGGCAGATATCAGGGCAACGGAAAAGATTTGGATGCATACTTGCCAGATCGTGATGCCCGTTTGAAGTACGACAATATAATGTACGCTTTCCATTTTTACGCAGCGTCTCATAACGAAGGATTTGAAAAAGACGGAAAGCCACACTATTATGACATGTACACATATCTGTACGACGTGCTTGGCCGTCTACCTGTATTCTGCACAGAATTCGGATGTGTAGAAGCGTGGGGCGGCGGAGACGAGGATTTCGACCGTACCGACAAATGGTTGCACATGTTGTCTGGAAACAATGCAGGAAAACAAAGAGTTAGTTTCTGCAACTGGAGTTTCTGCGACAAAGAGGAAACAGCATCTATTCTTCAACCAGGTTCGTGCAAAGCAAACGAATGGGACAGACGAACTCCAGCAGGAGAATACCTGAAGAGAGTGTTGGGTGTCATCAATTGGGGAGCTCAAGACACAACCGTATTAAAGAAAGCAAATATTTACATTAAGAAGTAAAATAAAATACCTAAAACACAATTTTATCATGGCTTTAATTGACCAAAACAATCACAAGCTATCCATACTAGAAAAATGCGCGTATGGAGCAGGAGATATGGCGTGCAATCTATTCTGGGGATTGATTTGTATCGCTTCTGCATTTTACACTGAGTACTTCGGTTTGGAGGCTGGAGTAGTTGCAACAATGATGTTGGTAGTAGCATGTATTGATATCGCGTTCGACGTTGTTATCGGTGCGGTTGCCGACAGACACAAAACAAAATGGGGACGTTTCCGTCCTTGGATCCTTTTTGGTGTTGTTCCATTCTGTATCATCGGAATTGTAACATTCACAACACCAGAGTTCGACACAACAGCAAAGACAGTGTACGCATACATAACATTCCTAATCATGCGTTTGATGTATTCAGTTGTAAATGTGCCATACGGTGCGTTGATGGGTGTGATGAGTGCAGATTCAGACGAGCGTGACAAGGTGTCAGCATTCCGTAACATCGGAGCTCAGATCGGTTGTATGGTCAGCTATGGTTTCGTTTTCACTATCGTACGTTTCATCATGGATACCATGAATGTTAACGGACAGAAAGCGTTCTCTACAACAGCGTTTATCTACGCTACAGCAGCGTTCATCCTTTTGATGATCACTTTCTTGTTCACAAGAGAGCGTGTAGAGCCAGCAGCTCAGGAGCAGTCTAATTTGTCACAGGACCTAAAGGATTTGGGTGCAAACAAGCCTTGGATCATGTTGACAATTGCAAATATCTCAATGTTGTTCTTTGTATTCGTACACAACGGTTTGATCGCATACTATGCAAAATATTACCTTGCAGACAGCTACGATACAGTAAACGACGTTGCTGTGTTCAACGCAACATTGTTCGGATTCCAGCTTAACTGGGAGACAATCTCAACTATCCTATTGAGTATGGGTTCTATCCTTACTATCATCGGTACAATGCTTATCCGTCCAATCGCATCTAAGTTTGGTAAGAAGCCAACATGGATCGGATGTTTCGTTTTGGCATCAGTATGTTCAATCATGTTGTTGTTCATCGACCGCACAAACATCGGTTTGGTTTTGTTGTTCAACCTATTGTTCTCTTTGACTATCGGACCTTCAGGTTACATGGTATGGAGTATGTATGCTGACGTTGCTGACAACGCTGAAGTAGAGACTGGACGCCGTGCTACTGGA
>CAMJFV010000364.1 GCA_946405045.1 uncultured Bacteroidales bacterium
TGCCGATGGCGTTTGCGTCGTAGTGTGTAAGCAATTAAAGACACATGATATAAAAAATAAAAACCAGAAAGCAAAAGACTCCGTTAATCCAATGTCAAAATCAAAAGAGACAGAATTCGTACCAAAGGATACAAATAACATTAAGGGAAATACAGAAAACGAATGGAGCGAAGAAAAAGTTTTTAATGCAGGAGGAATAAGTAGAACTCAACGTTTTGTATGGGAAAAACTTCCAGTTAACTATCCAGCCAAATGTATGGAGTCTGGAATTCAAGGAGTCGTCTACATCAATATAACAATTGAACCTGATGGCACTACTTCTAATCCAGAAATCGTAAAATCTATTCAGAGAAAAGGAATAAAAGGTCCAATAGTTGAGCCCAAAGACGAAGATTTTAAGCTCTTGGAAGAAGAAGCTATACGTGCTGTAAAACTCTCTAAATTTCGTACAGGCGATGATTACGATTATACCAATCGTCCAAGAATAGTCATGCCAATAACTTTTAAGCTTTCTGATACGCAATAAAAAACAAAAAGAGACGCTGCAATCGCAACGTCTCTACATTTTCAATCACATTAATTCTTATTTCCAGAAAGTCTCTTCTAGTTTCAGGCAAAACCAATGATAAACCGGAAGATGCAATTCCTGGATCATATAAGTCTCAGTTTGCGGCACACGCACACAAACATCAGCGATCGCAGAAAGTTTGCTTTCATTGGCACCCGTAAGTCCAATCACCTTCAAACCTTTTGCCTTAGCAACAGTAGCGGCATAAAGCACATTCTGGCTGTTTCCCGAAGTAGAGATGGCAAGCAACACGTCTCCTTCGCAGCCATACCCCTGAACTTGTTGAGCGAAACACATTAGCGGTTCACAATCGTTGAGATATGCGGTAGTAAGAGCCACATGGCCATCCAATGCGATTGCAGGCAAAGCTTCCTGAAGTTTGTCGACAAGATTTTTTCCCATTACAGGATCAAGAGCCATAATAGCATCGCTCTCTTTTTTACTTATCTTACGAGGATTTCTAAAACCCTTCATCAATTCGCCTACAATATGTTCAGCATCAGCCGCGCTACCACCATTTCCACAAATCAACAACTTATGACCTTTAGAATAGCACTCAATAAGTGTATCCAACATCGCCTGCAAATCAGCGGAGCACACCGAAAGTGCAGGATATCGATTTATCAAATTCAACATAAGTTACATATTTTATACAAATATAGGCAAATTATTGTAGTCATACAAATTGTAGGATTACTTATACAACATCTATTTGCATTTATCCATCTCAAAAGGGAATTTTGACACCGCTTAAATCTTAAAAAAATTTAAGAAATATGAATGCATTGTTAAAATGAGAATCAAAAATCTATTTTCATACAGCATTTTTTATAATTTTGCAACAATTCTGTTAAATTATAGAAAATAATGAATATTCTTTTAACTGGAGGTGCCGGATACATCGGCAGCCATACTATTGTTGAGTTGGACAAAGCTGGCCACTCAGTTGTTGTCGTTGACAATTTCGTGAATTCACAGCCTGAATCTTTGAAAAGAGTTGCGAAAATTATCGGCAAGGATGTTCCTTTTATCGAGGCAGATGTCCGCGACAAAGCGGCTATGGACAAAGTGTTCAGCAATAATAAGATCGACGCAGTTATTCACTTCGCAGGTTTGAAAGCTGTCGGAGAGAGTGTAGCTAAGCCATTGGAGTATTATGAAAACAATATGAATTCAACATTCGTATTGATCGACACTATGCGTCGTCACAATGTGAAGAACATCATTTTCTCAAGTTCAGCTACTGTTTACGGAGACCCTGCTATCATTCCTATAACAGAGGAATGTCCTAAGGGTCACTGCACAAACCCATACGGCCAGACTAAATCTATGTTGGAGGAGGTTTTGATGGATGTGCAGAAGGCAGATAACGAATGGAACGTAGTGTTGCTTAGATATTTCAACCCGATCGGAGCACATAAGAGTGGACTTATCGGTGAGAATCCAAACGGAATTCCAAACAACTTGATGCCATATATCACTCAGACAGCCATCGGACTCCGCAAAGAGCTTGGCGTATTCGGAAACGACTATGACACTCCTGATGGAACAGGTGTACGCGACTATATCCATGTCGTAGACCTTGCATGCGGACACGTAGCAGCGCTAAAAGCAATCCAGAAGAAGTGTGGTTTGGCGATCTACAACCTTGGTACAGGTCACGGATATTCAGTATTGGACGTAGTGAAGGCATTCGAGAAAGCAAACGGTTTGAAAGTGCCTTACTCAATCAAGCCACGTCGCCCAGGAGATATCGCAACTTGCTACTGCAACCCTGCAAAAGCAAAAGCAGAACTTGGTTGGGAAGCTCAGTATGGAATCGAAGACATGTGTAGAGACAGTTGGGGATTCCAGAAGCAAAACCCTAACGGTTACGAGAAATAAAAAAATTGACGAAAATAAAATAGTAGAGACGTGGGGAAATCCCCACGTCTCTATTTTTTTCAATCATCCAGTGCAATAGTTTTTTATTATAATCCATTGTTTTATATTTGCATACGTATAAACATATCAAACGCCTATATCTATGATTATAACGTTCAACATAAGACGGATCTATCTCTTTGGGTTCTTACTATCAATGTTTGCTTTGACGTCTTGTTCACAAAAGGTTGCAGAAACTAATGGTATTGCAGATGACGCTACCATAGCAGATGCAGATAGCATAGCACATATGGATACAGTACCGACAGAAGCAAATGTAGTGGACATTGCGGGAAACGATTCTGTTGTTCTGGGAAACGTTATAGTCGTTGCAGAATCCTTGATACATAAAAAAAGGTTGGAATTCAAAATCAGTACTCCTCCAGAAGGCTATGAATACTATAAAGAAAAGGACAGTATTATATGTTCACTCAACAATTGGAGCTATTCACCCGACGCTGTGTATGTGGTGAACATTAGCGAGATACAAGTAGTAAAAGATTGTGATTGTGAAGATGAATTTGCTGTTGCGTACAGAAATGGAATAAAGGTTATGGAGTCATACGAATATTTTTATGATTGTAGTACAGGCAGCCATGATATAAAATATTATAAATCTGATGG
>CAMJFV010000365.1 GCA_946405045.1 uncultured Bacteroidales bacterium
CCCATCTCTGCCAGTTTGCGTTGTTCCTCCTTGTCACGTTCCTTATTCCTTCGGATCTTATTTACCCAGAACTCCCGATTGGTATGCGGAATCCTACAGCACTCCGAGTCCACAATCACATCATCCATCTTACATCTTCCATCAGACATCCGTGGTAGCGCCACGTTGTGTCCATGCCAGAAGCAGCCATTCACAAAGACACACGTCCTGTATTTCCTCAACACCAAGTCAGGATGACCGGGCAGCCCCCGATGATTTAATCTGTATCTGAATCCCCTCTTCCACAACCCTCGACGCACAATCATCTCCGGCTTCGTATCCTTCGACCGAATCGCCGCCATGTTATTGTGTCGCTGTTGTCTTGAGAGAGTATCCATTATTCTTTGATTATTGATTCCACAACCACCCTATCCGCAGGTAACCAGTCAACGGAGCCTAATTGGCTGCTACGACTTCGAATTGTTTCATGTTGGTGCAAAAATACGAAGAATAATTAGAAAAGAAATCTTTTAGAAAGAAAAATTAAGTTTTATCTTCCCTCTGAGATCTCTGAGAGCTCCGAGCCTTATACATTTGCTCCTTAATGCCACCTTCTTTAAGAAATCTTCGCTTTTGCGACTCTATCAATCGTGATATCAGTACATCAAACTAGTGTAAATTACTCATGAAACGCCCAAATAAAAGACAGCAAAACTAAAGATTTCTCCTAAAACGGTTTATCTTATTATTATATAAGGTAAGACAATCTTTTATTGACAAAGCTAAATAATAGGCAAGCCGCGGAGGGACTGCATTACCAACCATTTTATAGCCATCTTTTACATCTGAGTAAATGAAACGGAAGTGATCTGGGAACGTTTGGATACGAGCACATTCTCGCACACTCAATCGGCGATATTCTTTTTCATGACCAACAGCGAATCGTCTTTCATTCTGAGAGACATACACCATTTTAGGAGCTTGTGGATGGAGAGGCTCGTTCTTTGCCTGAGCTTGTATCGTAAAAGACAACTCATGCCAGCCTCTAACTCGATTCCTCGCCATAAATTTCGCATCATACCCACCAGAATAATAATCATGGTTGAGAATACCATCATAATTCTGATTGACCTCTTCATTTAAATAAGCTGTTGGTTGAGTCTTCAAATCACTTATGGCTTGTAAAAGCGTAATTGGTGTTTCACTCACTTTAGCCGGAAAGAAATAATCGTTTATAATATCCGCTCTTATACCAACAATAAAGATACGTAATCTGTCTTGTGGGATACGAAAATCTGCAGCGTTCAACAACTCATACTTCACCCGATATCCTGCAGCACGAAACAAATAAAGGAATTGTTCAAAAGCCTGTATATGACGAGGAGCGATCATTCCCGGAACATTCTCCATAATGAAGAATTGGGGACGTTTGGCTTTCACAATACGAATATAGTCAAAAACCAATCTTCCTCTTTCATCATCTAATCCAAGACATTTACCTCCCAAGCTCCATGATTGGCACGGTGGTCCCCCAATGATGCCATCACAATCTGGAATATCAGAATCCTTAAGTTTCCGAATATCCGAAGTGTTTAACACCGTGTGGGGATGGTTATACCTATAGGTTTCATAAATTGTCCTGTCAAACTCATTAGCCCACACAATCTCAAATCCAGCTTTTTCAAAGCCTAGATCAAGTCCTCCACAGCCAGAGAACAACGATACTATTTTCATATGTCAAGTTGATAAATAAGTTATAACTATGTTATGTCATTCCAATGCCTTTTTTATTGCCAATGCTACTTCGTATGCAAGATTCACAGGAACAGCATTACCTATCATCTTATATGCATCATTCGTACTTTTATATATAAATTTAAAATCATCAGGGAAGCCTTGGACTCTCGCAACCTCTCTGATGGTCATTCGTCTATATAAGTCTTCTTTTCCCTCAACAAACCTACAATCATTCAGACCATGCTTCACCATCTTCGGGGCTTGTGGATGTAATTGGCACTGTCTGCCTGACGCTTGAACGGTAAAAGCCTGCTCGTCCCACGCCTTCACCCTGTTACGACTCATGAAGATGGGAGAATATGCACCCGTAAAATATTCATTATTATTAATCGCTGCAGGATTGTGGTTGTTATTCTTGCCAGAGGGGACAGCAGTAAACTGTAAGTCCCATATGATATCTCGCAAAGTTATTTTCTTCGCATCATCCTTCGTCGAGCCTTCTGGAAATTTAAAATCTATTTTCAGGTCTTTCCTGAAGCCAATATAGAACACACGTTTCCTCTCCTGGGCTACCCCATAGTCTTTGGCGTTTACTAACGTCAGTGTGACATCATAATTGCTCTTGTCAAACAAACTCAATATATTCTTCACTGCATCCGAATGTCTGTTGGCAAGCATACCACTGACATTCTCTGCAAGGAAAAACTTGGGTTGTGTTTTCCTTAACACCCTGATATAGTCAAAGAACAACTGTCCTCTTTGGTCTTCAATACCACGCAAAGCACCAGCCTCAGACCACGACTGGCAAGGAGGACCACCAATAATACCGTCTACATCTGAGGGGAAATCATCCTCAGATATCTTTCGTATATCACCCTCTATCAATTTTGTATTCGGATGATTTGCCTTAAAGGTCTCATATATGGTAGGGTCATACTCATTGGCAACAGGAATCTCAAACCCTGCCTTTTCAAAGCCTAAATCCAAGCCGCCGCACCCAGAGAATAAACTAATTATCTTCATTATACCGTAAATGTTATTAGTTTAACTTTATGCAAATTGGCAGGGTTATTCGGATCTTTTATCTCCTTATCTTCAATATGAAGGGCTGCTATTTGCTGAGACAATTCTACGAGTTTTGTATAATTATTAAAAGATTTGATCTTTTCCTCGTTGATGATTGCCATCAAAGTAAATTTTTTATCCTCATTCCTTTTATAAATATAGCTAAATGTAACAAAGGGATTCTCAATATGCCACATACCTCTTACACGAAGGTATGTTATTCCAAGAGGATCTACTCTATTTACCCTTCCTAATTCATTAGTCTCTGCGAATTCTATCCCTTCAATTCTTTCTACACCATCTTTTATCGCCATGCGGATTT
>CAMJFV010000366.1 GCA_946405045.1 uncultured Bacteroidales bacterium
CTGGTGTCGTTACTGACCCACGTACACTTCAGTCTTCACCTATCAAGGCTGCTGAGGTGACTAAGGTAGTGGATTCTAAGCCACAGGATTGTCCTAACTGCGCATTCGGTGCTACAGCAGGTGCACAGGCTGCTGATGGAGCTAAGTCTGTACACAAAGCATTCAACGTAGTTAAGTCTACTTGCTTGCCAATCAATATCGATAACAACAATACAGATAATATCATCCCAGCTCGTTACTTGGCGTTCACAACACGTGATCCTAAGTTCTATGGTGATGCTTTCATGCATGATATCCGCTTCGATGCAAACAATAAGCCAGTTGCTGATTTCGTGATGAATATCGCTCCATTCAACGAGACTCCTGCTGAGGGCAAGCGTGAAATTATCATCGGTGGTAAGAACTGGGGTTCTGGTTCAAGCCGTGAGCACGCTGCATGGGCAATCGCTGGTTATGGAATACGTGTTGTTATCAGTTCATCTTTCGCTGATATCCACCGTAATAACCTTCTTAACTGCTTCGTATTGCCAGTTATTGTAAGTGAGGATTTCCGTCAGGAGCTTCTTGCTTCAATCGACAAGGATGCTAACACTATTGTTACTGTTGATGTTCCAAATCAGACTGTGACTAATGAGGCTACAGGACACTCTGAGAAATTCGATATCAATGGCTACAAGAAGTATTGCTTGTTGAACGGTTATGATGATATTGATTATTTGTTGTCTAACAAGGATAAAATCGAGGCTTACGAGTCTAAAAAATAATCCAAATTTGAGAGTGAGGATATGATCGAAATAATGGATACAACATTGAGAGATGGAGAACAGACATCTGGTGTCTCTTTCTCTCAACAGGAAAAACTCGGTATTGCCAAATTCTTGCTCTCTGAATTAGGTGTTGACAGAATTGAAATCGCTTCAGCAAGAGTGTCGGAAGGAGAGCTTCAGACTGTGAAGAAAATCACAGAATGGGCTGACAAGGCTGGCTTTCTTCCGAAAATTGAAGTTTTGGGCTTCGTCGACGGAGAAACATCCCTCAATTGGATTGAAAGTGTCGGTGGAAAAGTGATCAACCTTCTTACTAAAGGTTCATTGCGTCATGTCACTGAACAGTTGAGAAAGACTCCTCAGGCTCATATCGATGATATCAAACGAGCTATTGATTTGGCTCATAAGAAGAATATCTCCGTCAACCTATATTTGGAGGATTGGAGCAACGGAATGAAAAACTCCCCTTCTTATGTGTTTGATATGGTCGACGCATTGTGTGGTGAGGGAGTGAACAGATTTATGCTTCCAGACACTTTGGGTATACTTAATCCGCTTTTGACTGCTGATTTTTGCACTCAGATGGTGAAAAGATATCCAAATCTGAAGTTTGATTTCCATGCCCATAATGATTACGATCTTGCTGTATCCAATGTGTTTGCTGCTGTAAATTCTGGAATCAGTGGCATCCACACTACAATAAATGGACTTGGAGAACGTGCAGGAAATGCTCCACTTACGAGTGTTTTGGCCGTACTTCACGACCAGCTTGGCATCAAGACAAAGATCAACGAGCAGAAGATGTATGATGGCTCAAAACTTGTGGAAACCTATTCGGGAGTACGTATACCAGCCAACAAACCGATTATTGGAGACAATGTCTTCACGCAGGTAGCTGGTGTGCATGCCGACGGAGATCAGAAAAACAATCTGTATTGCAACGACTTACGTCCGGAAAGATTCGGAAGAAAGCGTGAATATGCACTTGGTAAGACATCCGGTAAGGCTAATATCCGCAAGAATCTTGAGACATTGGGTATAGAGTTGGATGAAAAGTCGATGCTGAAGGTGACTCAGAGAATTATCGAGCTTGGAGACAAGAAACAACTTGTGACTCCTGAGGATCTTCCATTCATCATCAAGGATGTGCTTGGACATGGAGAGGTGAAGCAGACAATCAAGGTTGTCAATTATGCTTTGAACTTGACTCACAATCTTCGTCCGGTCGCAACCATATTGATTGAGATTGATGGTAAGAGATACCAACAGACAGAAGCTGGAGACGGTCAGTATGATGCATTCTCTAAAGCACTTTGGAAAGTGTATAAAGAGTTGGGCAAGGAGACGCCGGAATTGTTAGACTATTCGGTTGTCATCCCTCCTGGTGGAAACACTGACGCATTGGTTCACAACACCATTACTTGGAAGTTCAAGAATAAAGTGTTCAAGACTCATGGTTTGGATGCCGACCAGACAGAGGCGGCGATCAAAGCGACAGTCAAGATGCTTAACTTGATTGAAACAATGTAAAAGCTTAGAATTTGGATGGAGTTATTCCCGTCTATACAAATTGAATTAAATAATAAAACAGAATATGGAATTAAAGATAGCGGTTCTTGCTGGAGACGGCATTGGACCAGAGATTTCAGCAGTAGGTGTTGATGTGATGTCTGCTGTATGTGAGAAGTTCGGACACAAAGTAAGCTATGAGTATGCTATTTGTGGAGCTCATGCAATCGACGAAGTTGGTGATCCATTCCCAGAGGATACATTCAAGAAGTGTATGGCTGCAGACGCAGTTCTATTCTCTGCAGTAGGTGATCCTAAGTTCGACAACAACCCATCAGCAAAGGTACGTCCAGAGCAGGGTCTTCTTGCAATGAGAAAGAAACTTGGTTTGTTTGCAAACATCCGTCCAGTACAGACATTCGACTGCCTTGTACACAAGTCACCATTGAAGGATGAGCTTGTAAAGGGAGCTGATTTCATCTGTATCCGTGAGTTGACTGGTGGTATGTACTTCGGTGAGAAGTATCAGGACGACGAGAAGGCTTATGATACAAACGCATATACACGTCCAGAGATCGAGAGAATCTTGAAGGTTGCTTACGACTACGCACGCAAGCGTAACAAGCACTTGACTGTAGTAGATAAAGCTAACGTTCTTGCATCTTCGCGTCTATGGAGAAAGGTTGCTCAGGAGATGGCTCCAAACTATCCAGATGTTACAACTGACTTCATGTATGTAGACAACGCTGCAATGCGTATGATTCAGGAGCCTAAGTTCTTCGACGTGATGGTAACTGAGAACACTTTCGGTGATATTCTTAC
>CAMJFV010000367.1 GCA_946405045.1 uncultured Bacteroidales bacterium
TTGGGAATAAAGTCACGATTATGGGCATCAACGGAAATACCTTTTTGATTTACACATATATAGTCGTCTTTGACAAGAGACGCATATACAATCAAATAAATTCCACTCAAGATGAAGAGTCCTAAAATAACACCCCAAAAAACAAAACTATTTGAATCTTCTTAATATAGTCCCCAAAGCAACCAAGTCAAAAACGCAATTTCGACACTCCCTACTCCATACATCAATAATAAATTGAAGCGAGATGTCTTTACAATCAATTCCTTATCCATATCAAAAAAATTGTCATCAACATCTTCTGTTAGAAATTTCAAACAGAAATGCTGATGACAACAAAATTATACAAAATCCAACAATTAAATGTAACCAACCATTGGTTTACTTAATCAAAGGACAATCACTGTACATCTTATCAATTAGCTCATTTGGCAGACGCCATGCGCTCTTTTACCTGAGGTATGTCTTTCTTATCCAACTTCGTCACCACATATCTACACTTTCCCTCCGTCCAAACAGCTTTGTACACCACATTATCAACAATATAGTAACTATTGCCATCCACCACGATTTTCTTTGCATAATCAGGCACATTGTTCACAGTCAGACCAACAGGAGGAGCGACAACCACATACTCTGATGCAGAAGCGTCGAATACATAGAATGAGCCATAATAGTAGTAATAAGTGATATCATTAACCACAAATTCACGACGTGAAGCTGGTATTTCCGGAACTCGGATACCACTACATGGTTTATCTATCACATACTTGTGATCATTCTTGAGACTTTTTGAAAAGAAGATTCCATCTCGATAATAATAATCTCCTGACGCACGAGGAATAAAAAGAGATTCCTTGGTTGCCGTACGTCTACTCACTTCATATCCATAGACAGGAAAATATCCTGTAAAGACATCATCTTTAGAAAAAACACCAATTAAAGAACCCGAATTAGTTATTGGACTTGCACCATAATTGACTCTTTGATCACGATCAGTTCCATCAAAAACGTGATCATAATAATGATTATAAACTACCTTTGGAGTTTCATGACTTGGGCGAGGAGTCGAACAGGATCTTGAACTATATCTTGGACAATAGACCGAACGAGAAGAAGAATTTGATGATGATTGAGAAGCTCTACTCACCGATCGAGGACTACCATTCATATGACCACCTGAAGATCCACTACCACCACGAGAACGTTGGGCAAAAGCGTCTGCCGAGCAGAACAGCAATAATGTCGCAATAACGACAGAAATAAATCTAGTTTGTTTCATAACCGTTTGTTTTAGTCTAACTTGTATATCGCAAAAGAAATAAATATTTAGATTTTTTCACACGAAAAGTCTTATTCAATGACTAATTTTACAGTTTTTTAACACCAAAATGAATAATCTTTAACACAAATCGCATTTTTACTTAGATTATGTAACTAATCCAAACTTTGGAGGCATTCGCGTCGCCTCCTATTTTACAAATTCATAATCGCGACGGTGCAATTTACACCATTTGATTATCCTATCCTTATCTGCCTGAGTGAACGAGACATACCGGTTCTTACCGATATTGCGGACATATTTATTAAATGCAAACGCATCTGGGAATCCAGTCAGTCGGTCCACAAGGAAAAAACTGATAAAATACACGACGTCGTCATATTCGATATCCCCATTAAAATCTTTATACACAAAATATTGATTCTGATGGTTTATCATGAAATCCAAAACGCAATCGCAAAACCTTCTGTCAGGAAAACGGCTACAAATAACAGGCAAATACTGTCCGATAGACATAGGGATCATCTTATTCACTGTCGAGCATCCCCTCATAGTGTTCTCCCATTGGTCGCTTATCTCTTTGTCGCCAAACTCAAACAGAATCGATTCATATAAAGTTTTGGCACGTTTATCACTTTTTCCAAACCATTCCTTCACAATCGGAACGTAAGATTTATCATTGAAATATTTCAGATACGTGAGGATACGAGTCTCTTTATATTGAGTCGACGCAGTGTCGAAGATTCTGTTTATCTGTTGTTTGGAAAAATCATACGGAGTGGCCACAAATGTTATGAATTTAAGGAAATCATTAGAAGCGACGCCAATGCTGTCGATATAGAAATCAATCACACCAGATTTTATCACTGGGTCGTCCAGATTAAACCTTACGTTCAGACTATCAATAAAAACAGTGTCCCTGTCAACTGTGTCCGCAAAAACTGGGGAAGAACAAAAAGCCAAAGCCGCCAGCAAAAGCGACAATAGTTTATTCAATATTGTAGTCCTAAGGTCAATCAAGTTGCTAATTATTAAATTTCTCCTTTTCAAATGAAAAAAATCCCCTAACCCATATACATTCATACAAGTCAAGAGATTCAACCATGATTCCATCCTCTGAATGAATTTTTATTCACCAGGAATCATACATAAACGGGAAATCATCCCCTTTTTTCATTCAGGTTGCAAAAATACAAAAAAATTGAATATTGTAAAAAGATTTTTACTTATAGGAATCGCCATTGCAAAATTCTGTTTTCGTATAGACGCCGTATAGCAATGTCTATATTGAATTTGCGACATTATGCCGACTTGATTTGAAATTGCGACATTATTTTGTTATTTTTGTCGCAAAATTTGCGACGTTTTTCAGGTTAAAATGTCGCAAATCAAATTTTGTAAGCTATGCTCATACACGAAAGAGATAATTGGACATCATTCAGATGGGAGACATCAGCAATGACAAATCTGCTTGAAACCGTAGGTAGAAAGCAGGGATATCTGTATGGAAGATTGTCGTCACTTGGTTTTGACAGCAAACTAAGAGCGATGGCAGAATCTCTCACCTACGATATTGTCTATTCTTCCGAGATTGAGGGGATTCGTCTCAACGTGGATGAAGTACGCTCTTCCATTGCCCAAAAATTAGGAATCGAAAATGTGAAGCAAACAGCACCTTCTCACTATATAGATTCTGTGGTTGCGGTAATGTTGGATGCGATGAACAACTACAATCAGCATCTGACTAAAGAGAAACTTTGTGCTTGGCAAGCGGCATTTTTTCCATCTGGATACAGTGAAGGGTCGGAAATTGAAATTG
>CAMJFV010000368.1 GCA_946405045.1 uncultured Bacteroidales bacterium
ATTTCTGTTAAGCTACGTGATGATTGTAAGGCGAATTGTCTTACTACCACCACTGGAGAATACTATGTCGGTACAGATTTTGATCCAAATAAAAATGATCCAAAAAAGATTCCACAGGATGTCATAAATCATTTTGGTGAACATAATATTGAGTTGCGTGAGGCTGATGTTAAGAATTATTGGCTAGGAAGCGATGCTCATTCATTCTTTGGACAAGATCCAATGGATGATGTGTCTGCTGGAGTTGTAGGTTTGAACAATTATATGTTCTGTCAGAATCCTAATGAAAGAATATGTGAGTTGATATTCTCACCTGTTTCTGAATTCATAGGAAAACCTTATACATATAAGATGCGTATGTATCTTCAAAAAGAGCAGGGTTGTAGTATAGATGAAAATGCAAAATTTAAGGCTCGTACTGGACAAGGAAAGCAGACTGTTGATAGATTGAAGGGTGCTGCTTATTTGAACAGTACTGGAGAGTTGATTAAGTCTGCGGAAGGTTATGAAGAAGGAGATATGACCTTGTCTTTCAAACAGCTTATGGATTTGGGATCTTTGAAAGATAATGACTTGATCAAGGTTGAAATCACTTTTGAAGGACGATTCCCAGATAATCCAAATGGTTTGAGAGAATTTAGTTTCTTCCCTGAATTTGCTCAGATGAGTTGCTGGAAAGTTGCTATTGATTATATTTCTGCAGAGGTTGAAAACGTATGTTTGGATCCAGATGTTTTATGTGCTGGAGAATATACCACAGCTCATGCGGCTGGATTCCCTGATGGTTCGGTATTTCGTTGGTTTAAGAAAGTCGGTGATAATTGGATTGAAGATGCAACTAATTACGGTAAACGAAATGCTTCTATTCAGGCAGAAAAGGGATTGGTTTCATACCAGTTGAGAGTAGATGTGCCTGGACTAGGTCTGAGAGTACATGATTTTGTTGTGTCTGGTAATGACTGTACAGTTCCAATACCGAAAATTAATGGAGGAACATATTGTCTTCCAAATATTCAGTCATATACACCAAACATCGTAGATCACTCTAAAGAGGTTTCTTATGAATGGGCTGTTTTCAGACCAGATAATTCTGTTTGGTTTGATTCTAAAACAAAACCAGATTCTCATTTTACGGTCTTGTCATCTCATGAATATTCGGATCCATCTAGCGAATTTTATCCAAAGAATAAGAATGATTCTTTGGTGATCTCATTGGGTCTTGATTCTGCTGTGGTAGAAGGAGATTATAAGATGCAATTGAGAACTATAACAGGTTCTATAGTGTATGCAACAATAGATACAATTGTTCATTTTTATCGTAGTCCAGATGTGACTTTAAAACTGCTTGGTGATAAATTTATTGAAGGAACATCTGAATCGGAAAAAACAATATGTCCTTCAGACACACGTAGAGAGATTGTCGCTTTTGCAGAAAATTCGTTCACATCTCCTATGGCTTCTAAGTATAATTATACTTGGAGTTCTGTTCCTGGAGCTCCTGGTGTATTTATTCCTGACCCTTCAGATTCAAGGAAGGCCACTGTTAATTTAGCGGCTATCCCAGGCATTTGTAGTGGAGATTTGGACAATGTTCAGCTCTCTGTTCAAGCTTATATCGGAGGATGTGCTGATGCAGACACAAACAAGTACAAGGTTGAAAAAATAGTAGAACCAACAATAGATTGTAGTGCATTAGTAGGTAAGCAAGATACATTCCTTGTTGAGAAGAAAAGAGAAGATGCGGATATAACGATTCCTGTTCCTCCTTTTACTTCTGGTTGTGATTCTGATCCTGATCTTATAATTGAGATCACTCCAAGACGTCAAGAAGTTAAGGATACAATGGGAACTAAGACCATTGTAGTTCGTAAATCTGAGATTGATAATAATACAGATAAGTTGAAAATTACTCTTCTATGGGGAACATACGATTTCCATTATATTGTTAAGGATGGTTGTGGTAATACCAAGGATTGTAATGTCGATATTGTAATTGACATTGTTCCAGGTCCAGATTGTTCTAAGATTGATGACATTGATGTAATCAAAGATGATCTTGAGAAAGAAAAATGTACGGTTGTATTTGGACCAGATATGCTCTTCCCTCCAGTTTTGGAAGACGAAAATGATTATAATGGAAAATTGTTGACTGGAGAATATGCTGGACGTTTGCATTTTGACAGTCCGCAAAATAAAGACGATTTGAAATCTACTGCATCGAGCCGTGCTAAGTTCAGTATGAAGGTCGGATTGAATGATCCGTATGAGATAGATTATACTTATATTCTATGGAGATTCACGAATGCTGCTGGAAAATCTGCATATTGTGTACAGGAGGTTTTGGTAGAGGATAAGAATAATGACTTCTTCGATTGTAATAAGATTGATCCATTTGAGTTCAGACCTATTACAAAACCAGGAGAATGTGAGATTAAATTTAAGGACTTCTGGGATTCATTAAAGGCCAAGAAATATGTTGGTATAGATAAGTGTCCAGAGTTGATGGAAATTTACGGTGAACTACATGAGGATTCTATCAAAGTAGAGAAGGTAGAAGAAGACAGAATATTTAAGGTCGGTATTGCTGATACTGTATATTGGCAGTTCAGAGACCGTCACAACAATCTCAAATATTGTCCACAGGCTATCAATGCTTTCTCTGGTGACACTATCAAACCAGATTGTGAGTCTATTGCTAATAGAGAAGGTAAGGCAAATGAAGGAACTTGTGAGGCTAATGCTGCGGATTTGGATATCCCTTCTCCAAGTGCTATAGAACCATGTACTAAGATTGTTGTGCCGGGAGTCGGTACGCGTAGTGATGGAAAGGCATTGAAAGATCCATATCCAGTAGCACACACTTATATCACTTGGGTATTTAAGGGTAAAAATTCATTTCCAGACACTTGTGTGACAGATGTGTTTGTAAAAGGTGTTATTCCTCCTTCACTAGATTGTGAACTTTTGTTCCCAAAGAAATGGTATAAAATGCCTGATTGTGATTCAATGGATATCACATTGGAGACGAAAAAAGTTCCAGATCCATGTGTGGCTGGATTTATGTCTGAAGGT
>CAMJFV010000369.1 GCA_946405045.1 uncultured Bacteroidales bacterium
GTAGACAAGTGTTTGGCATTGTTTGGAAAACATTCTATGAATATGTGGATGATTCATACGTGGTTTTGCTATTATTTATTTCATGATTATATATATGGATTTAAATATCCCATAGTGATTTATATTGTTTTGGTTTTGATAAGTTTGTTCTGTTCTTATGTTATTAATTTTATATGTCGTCCGATTGAAAAGATAGTCAATAAAACTTAATTTTATTAGAGTGGATTGTCGAGAAACAAGACAATTATAAATCTATATCTCAATCATAGAAATTATAAATGAATAAAGCTAATTGGCGGTATAAAAAAGAAGAGACGGAATTTATCCCGTCTCTTCTTTTATAATTTAGCATTCAGCATTTGATTTTTCATTTACCTAAACATGTATCCGAAGAACACACCGATGCTTCTTGTTCTTGTGTTGCCTATTTTATGCTCTGGTTTGGTGATGTCTGTCAGACCCATATCAAAGCTGGCACCAATCATGTATCTTTTGAATTCGTAAGTGGTAGAGAAAGTGAAGCCGAAGTCGAAACGTTTGTATGGAGCGATACGAGACATGGTGTTGTTGTCGTAGACACTCTCGTCAAAAACGTCGATTTTGGTTTCTGTTTTATGAATGATCATGTCATCCACGTCGCTTATATATCTTTCTTTCACTATTCCATGTATTCCAAATGCCATATAAGGACCTGCGCTTATATCAAAACGTTTGTCGTCAGAAAACCAGTTACGTAATGTCAACTGTCCAGGAATCTTGATGTATCCGATTCTTGTGATGATCGCATTCTCACTTTTGAAATTAGTGGTGTCGATAAAACATTTGCGGTGGTTGGCTTTCTGCGAGTATAGAACACCTGTGGAGATTGCAAAATAGTGATGGATTGGAATGTCAATCACGATTCCACCTTCAAGGTATGGTAGAAAGACCTCATTCGCACTGGACTGCAGTATATTTATATCAGTGTGGTAAGCCACGCTGTGACCTGATTCTCTTGTTCTTTCAGAAAAACGGCTTATTCCCAACGTTCCTCTGAATCCCACTGCGACCGGTTCACGACATGGTGGTGCTGGTGGCATGGGTTCTTCCACTATAGGCACTGGTATAGGAGCGGGTGGTGGCACCGGTACGGGCACAGCAACAGGTTGTTGAGCCACTGGTGCTGTGGTCTGAGGCGCTTGGATTGGAAAAATATTCACAACAGATGATGCACCTGAAGGTGTAGTGACAGATTCAGCTGGTGTGGTAACAGGTGCTGAGTCTTGTGCGTACACACTATTGGACAATACAATTATTGAGGCAAAGACCGAACAATAATTCTTGAATTTCTTCATTGTTGATAAGTCATTTTAATAAGTTCAGGGCAAATTTATAATAATTTATTGTATTATTAATGATTTGAATGATGAAATTGCTGTTTGTCAACGACTTTTTCAAATTTTCTGGTGATGTTTTGTTTTATGCTTTTCCCTAATTTATATATTAATCTGAGATTTTTAATAAATTTTATTTGTGGTAGTTTGAATTTGTCGTATGCAAAAGTAAAATTACACATTTCTATTTTGAAGATAAATCAAGTGTCAGATTTGAATTTCACGTGTTTTTATGTGGATTTTTTGCTTTTTTATGTGGATTTTTTCGATGAAATGGCGGTTTTTGAAAAAATCCACATAAAAATTAAATAATTGAACATGCGTGATTGAATAAAGCAGTAACATTGCAGTACAAAAAGATTTTGACCCTATTATAAATTATTATATCTACTTTATTGCGTGTTGTGAAACAGAATGCAATATGATGAAAACTAACTAACATAAAAAACCGGACGACATAATCGTTCGGTTTTTTTAGTTTAAAGGATTTCTTGCTTTTCCAAAATACCTATAAGGATAGACAAAAATATCTTATCGGTTTGTTTTTACCTATTTCATTTGTCTGTTTCTATTTCATTTGTATATTTACGGAGTTAATTAATGAATTCTATGTACTATGAAACATACTTTATTTACTATTATTTTGACTCTTGTGGGAATGTTGTTTTCCCCTGTAGTCGCACGAGTGTATCATGCTACACCATATAAGTTTACTCAACCTGACGGTGATACTGTTACTGTCCGTCTTTTTGGTACGGATTTGTATATGGATGCGGAAAGTGAGGATGGTTACACTCTTATACGTGATGAGGAGGATGGCTATATATGTTATGCTATGCTTTCTGCCGACGGTAGGGAATATGCTTCATCAGGAATTAAATTCAGAGGTGGGGATGCTCCGTCGGAAGTCGGTATGATTGTCAAACCGCATATTCGTTTGAAAGCGGAAAGACGAAATGAGATTATAGCAAGCAAAAAAAGTTTGCTTGGACGGGGTACAGACACAGCACCACGGTTGCGAGCAGCCACAGTTCTTCCTGATACTGTTTATGGTGTATGCTTGATGATCGATTTTGCTGACAGAAAATTCTCTGTGACACGTGATGAAGTGGAGATATTCCTTAATTCAAGTGATAAAACAGTCTACGGAAACGCACGTTCAATCAAAGAACATTTTCGTTGGATGTCTGGTGGCAAGTTGACATATATCAACTATTTGCCTAAAGATATTTATCATGCTCCGAATAATTTCGAATATTATTCTCCTTCTAATGCTACAGACTATACTACTGATCTTTTCTTTCCTGTTGTGACAGAGGCTCTGCTTGATATATCGAAGGAAAAGGATGGATTCGACCTTAATGACCTTACTTTTAATGGGGTAAGAATTATGGCTATCAATATTTTTTATGCTGGAGCAGCTCCTGCGAAATGGGCAACCGGACTTTGGCCACATCAGGGAGGACATAAATTCGATTTAAGAAGCAAGTATCGCAACATTTCAAATAGAAATTGGCATGCCTACCAGATGTCGAACCTTGATAAGGAATTGACTATGGGTACTTTTGTTCATGAAAATGGACATTTGGTACTTGGATTGCCTGACTTTTATTCTTTTGAAGAGGAGAATCACGACAACAATATTGAGAGTTTCAATATAGCCAATACTTTCTGGACTCCGGACGATAAAAATCCAGAA
>CAMJFV010000370.1 GCA_946405045.1 uncultured Bacteroidales bacterium
ATTCCTATATTCGAAGAGACGTGGAAAGCATGTGCCAAAGAAATCGTTCCGAATCCACCTGAACCATCCGATTTGTAATTATGGTCGTGCATTCCTTTCTCCTTCCAGAATCCATCTCCCGTATCTATCATATAAGAAGTGTCCAATTTCGCCACTTCAAGCAGAGCTATCACGGAAGCCAACTTAAAAACAGAGCCAGGTTCGGAATTCATACCGACAGCATAGTTTTTCTGATCCACAAACGAAGAACCTAGACGAGTAAGGTTTGAAATAGCCTTGACCTCACCGGTATGAACATCCATAAGCATCGCACAACCGCTATCAGCAGAAGCCGCCTGCATCACATCAGCAAGAGCGGAAGTCACAACATCCTGCATACGCATATCAAGAGTCGTATAGACATCCGCGCCATCCAACGGATCAACATCGTTCACCCAAATCGGCTTACCTTTTCCATGAAGTTCCATTCTTGCGACTCCAGGCTCGCCTCTAAGCTCTTTATCAAATCTTCTTTCAAGACCGTTTTTTCCTTTGTCTGTCTCAGGATTAAAACCTCCGATCGTACGAGCGGCAAGGTTTCCAAACGTTTTTTTGCGTTCAACCTGAGTCTCTACATAGAAACCTGTTTTTTTTCTGGGTTCTCTCCAGAACGGGAACTTTTGAGCTCGTTTATAATCGCTGTGCGATACAAACTTCGGTTCGAACACAAAAGCTCTTTTTTTATTTTTCTTTGCTTCAATGGCCTTACTCTTATAGTATTCAGGAGTATGGACATTGCCGTAAAGTTTTGCGACACAGATGCACAAAGAATCAATTTTAGCGTTGAACAGAGCATGGTCAAACCCTTCCGACTTAAAATCCATCACCAGCTTATGTTTTTCCACCGAACTGGCAATAAGCACACCGTCGCACGAATAGATATTTCCACGCTGAGGCATCACGATCGAGCTGTCTTTGACACTCTCTTTCTTCAACACAGCCCTCCATCCGTCGCCCTCTGGCCCGAACATCAGATCAAATGTCCTCCATACAATAAGACCCATAATCAAGAGAATAATCATACAAGGCAAGATCATTCCCTTGAGAATGCGTTTTCTCATACCTTCGTCAAACTTTGCCATACCCTATTACTTTTTAATCATAAAAGGTGGCAATGTCGACTCAGCGACATCAACGCTGCTCTCAGATATCATATTTTTCACGTTGCTCTGACGGCTTAGTTGCGACAAATCCGCATTGACCGCTAGAGCCTCGTTTTTTCTGTCTTGAAGCACTCGTTTCAATTTTTCAATTTGTCTGAACTGTTTGTCACACTCGTAACGGTTCTCTATAGTCAAGACACAAAGACCTACAACGAGAGCCATCAGATACATATTGTTCATCACAAACTCCACAGAGAAGAAATATTCCAAATTCTCCTTTAGAGTTTTAAATCCGTTTTTCAACTCACTCATACTATTTTCCTCCTATTTTTTCTGCGACACGTAGTTTGGCACTTCTGCTTCTTGGATTACGTTGGATCTCATCAGCGTCAGGAGTTATCACCTTTCCGTTTACGGGAGAAATCGAGCGGACAGTATTTCCATAGAAATCCTTCTCTATCTTACCGTCGACATTGCCAGTCTTGAAGAAATTCTTCACAAGACGGTCTTCGAGCGAATGATAAGTGAGGATAGCGACACGTCCACCATCGACAAGAGAACCAGGAAGTTGAGAAAGCATCTTCTTAAGAGTTCCCATCTCATTGTTCACCTCAATACGGATAGCCTGGAAAAGCTTCGCAAGATCCTTTTTCTGGCTGTCTTTACCAATAAGCGGTTCAAGCAACTCAACAAGTTGGAAAATTGTTGTCAGTGGAGCCTTCTGGCGAGCCTTCACGATAGTGGAAGCCACCTTGCGGGCATTGTTCATCTCTCCATACAAATAGAATATATCCGCAAGACGCTGCTCATCATATTCATTCAACAGAATCTCAGCAGTAAGTTTCGACTTTCTGTTCATTCTCATGTCTAGCGGGCCGTCGAAACGGAATGAGAATCCACGCTCAGCCTCATCGAAATGATGGAATGAGACACCAAGGTCGGCAAGCACTCCGTCTACCTTCTCCACCCCATAATAAGCCAAGAAATTGCTTAAGTAACAGAAATTGGAACGGCAGAAAGTAAGTCTGTCATCATCCGGCACATTGGCGATTGCATCCATATCCTGATCGAATGCGAAAAGTCTTCCATTCTTGCCAAGACGCGAGAGTATCTCACGTGAGTGTCCGCCACCGCCAAAAGTCAAGTCGACGTACACTCCATCACTCTTTATATCCAAACCCTCCATGCAAGGGATCAGCAAAGCCGGCGTATGATAAACTATTTCATTTTCCATGACTGCAATTCTTTTGAGTTACACCATAATTTTTTCAAGCGCGGCTTCAAGAGACGCCTCATCCATCATAGATGCCTCGTAACGATCTCTAGACCACAACTCCAAATAGTCACCTACACCAACGAACACAACATCAAGATCGATTCCAAGCTGTTCAAGATACTTCTTCTGCAAAAGTACTCGTCCGTTAGAGTCAAGCTCAAGCTGCTCTGCCTTTGAAGTGAACGTACGATAAATCATCTGATCCTGTGCCTTCCATAGGTTAAGACGTGATTTTAGTTCCTCACACTGTCTTGTCCACTCAGAAAGCGGATACAGTTTTGCAAAACCAGATTCAGAGTTTACTCGCAACACCAACGCTGTCTCATTGCTCTGCTCTAGCAAGCGACGAAACTGAGCAGGGACGAATACTCTGCCCTTGCCATCAAGTTTTGCGTCTATGTTGCCTAAAAATTGCATACTACTAAATCTTAAGTTTTGGACTTCAAAATTACATAATAAATTTAAAAATCCCCCACATTTCCCCACTTAATACTTTCAACCCGACAATCAACAGTTTTTCAACAGGATTTCAACAAGTTTACAACAACATGACACCACAGCAACACATAGCACTAAACAACTATATTACAACAATTTACGATTTACAACAAAACAAATATAACAAAAGTGGGGCAAAATGGGGGTA
>CAMJFV010000371.1 GCA_946405045.1 uncultured Bacteroidales bacterium
AGAGAAATTCAAGGATCCCCTAATCATTATATTGCTTGTCGCTGGAGCTTTGTCAATTTGTATATCAATATACGAATATTTCCAGCATCCCGACCCAACCGTCTTTTTCGAGCCAGTCGGCATTTGGGTGGCAATCTTCCTTGCCACAGGTATGGCATTCTACTTTGAATATGCCGCCGACAAAGAGTTTGAAGTGCTCAACCAAGTGAACGATGACGAGCCTGTACAGGTTATCCGTGACGGAATAACTACAGAAATTCCACGTAAAGATGTGGTGGTGGGCGACATCGTGATTCTTGTGACAGGTTGTGAAGTGCCTGCCGACGGAGAATTGTTGGAAGCAACATCTCTCAACATTGATGAAAGCACCCTTACCGGTGAGCCAATCTGCCTGAAAACCATCAAAAAGGAAGATTTCGACCCTAACGCAACATTCCCGTCCAACCACGCCATGCGAGGCACGAAAGTGATGGAGGGACATGGTATAATGAGAGTGTTTGCTGTGGGAGACCGCACAGAAAACGGAAAAGTTTTCACAGCCGCAAAAATAGACAACAGCATAAAGACTCCGTTGAACGAACAGCTTGACGGACTCGGCAATCTGCTCGCCAAAATAAGTTATGTAATCGCAGGGCTTATCATCGTCGGACGGATCGGAATGTATTTCATCAACAATGATGGGTTCTCATGGCTTGGAGACGAGACGACAGCCGGATTCATCACCGAGACATTGCAGGCTTGTATGGTGGCTGTGGCGCTTGTGGCTGTAACAGTGCCGGAAGGTCTGCCAATGGCAGTCACGCTATCACTCGCATACAGTATGCGCGCAATGCTCAAGACCAACAATCTTGTCCGCAAGATGCATGCTTGTGAGACAATGGGAGCTACAACTGTGATATGTACAGATAAGACAGGCACTCTTACTCAAAACAAGATGCAGGTGCACGAGACAAAGTTTTTCAACCTGCAGCCAGACCAGACTCTAGTAGGCGACGAAGCCAGCAACCTTATTGTGGAGGGAATTTCCGTCAACTCGACCGCCCTACTCGACCTTTCTGACGCCAATAATCCAAAAGCATTGGGCAATCCTACTGAAGGAGCTCTGCTTCTTTGGCTGAACAAGCATAATATCAATTTTGAAAAGATAAAAGAGAATGCAGAAAGAGTGGATGAGATTCCATTCTCCACCGAACGCAAATACATGGCTTCTCTTGTCAAATCACAATATTTGAACGGCAAAAAAGTATTGTATTTGAAGGGAGCTCCCGAAATTGTGCTTGCTCTCTGCTCAAATATAGCTGGAGGCGAAACGAAGCACTCCATCAATGAGACTCTGCTCAAATATCAGAATCAAGCGATGCGAACTCTTGCATTCGCCTATCAGATTGTGGAAGACGGAGAGACTGCCATCAGCGACGGCAAACTAACTGCCAACAACCTGACATTCATGGGTGTGGTAGCGATCGCCGACCCAGTGCGTAAAGAAGTTCCAGATGCCGTCAACAGCTGTATCGAAGCAGGAATCGACATCAAGATCGTGACTGGAGACACTACAGCGACCGCTAAAGAAATCGGACGTCAGATAGGTCTGTGGAAAGAGAATTACGGAGAAAACAACATCATCACCGGTCCTGATTTCGCAGCATTGTCTGACGAAGAGGTATACAACAGAGTAGAGGAGATAAAAATCATTGCCCGAGCTCGCCCACTCGACAAGAAAAGATTGGTGGAGACGTTGCAAAAACGCAACCAGGTCGTGGCTGTGACTGGAGACGGAACAAATGACGCACCAGCACTGAAGGCGGCACATGTAGGACTTTCAATGGGAGATGGAACCAGTGTGGCAAAAGAGGCGTCGGACATAACTATCATCGACAACTCATTCTCAAGCATCACACGTGCGGTGATGTGGGGACGATCTCTATACCAAAATATCCAGAGATTCATTTTGTTCCAGATGACAGTAAACGTGGCAGCATGCCTTATCGTGCTTGTCGGAGCATTCATTCCTGGCATCAAATCGCCGCTCACAGTGACACAGATGCTATGGGTCAACCTGATAATGGACACATTCGCCGCTATGGCTTTAGCCTCTCTTCCTCCTTCAATGAGCGTGATGAAAGAAAAGCCAAGGTCAAGAACAGCTTTTATCATCAACAACACGATGATGAAATTCATCCTTTCTGTCGGATTCTTCTTTTTCGTGGCTATGCTGGGACTACTGTTCATGATGAAGAATCACGAAATCACATTCGAAAGCGGATTGCTTGGCATGACACCAGGAGGATCAACGCTGTCACCGTATGAATGCAGTCTGTTTTTCACGATATTCGTGATGCTTCAGTTCTGGAACATGTTCAATGCCAAAGCATTCGAGACAAACAAAAGTGCTTTGCATTTCAAGAATAGCAAAGGATTCGTCACAATCGCCGCATTAATCTTATTCGGTCAGATTTTGATTGTAACCCTTGGAGGAGCGATGTTCAACGTGACACCGATCAACATAACTGATTGGCTTATAATCATAGGTGTCACATCGATTGTATTATGGATTGGGGAATTAGTGAGGATGATTAAAAAATAATCCGTAGAGACGGGGATAATCCCGTCTCCACAAAATTCTAAAAACATGAAAAAATTTATCAAGACGACATTGGCATTCATATCGGCTATCACAATGGTCGCTTGTTCACAAGTACAAGGAGGAAGAATGGACAGAAGGAAAATAGTCAAAGACACAACAGCTGAAGAGGTCACAAACTCCGCTGATATAACTGTAGCTGTCGAAAAAAGCAAAACGAGCATAACATTATCTCAACTCAATTACTTCGACGGTGACAAAGAGTTCAACGACACAGTCAAACTGCATCTGGCAAGCATCATCATTCCAGCCCAAACAAATCCTTCGACAGGATATGACTGGGAAGTGAGAATCGAGACTCAGGACAGTTCGGTTCTTAAACTGGATACAGTGAAGAACACAACCAAAAGAGATCCTTCTCAGCCAATGATGTGCGGTGCACCGTCGACAAGAGAATATGTATTCAGTTTTCAAAAAAACGG
>CAMJFV010000372.1 GCA_946405045.1 uncultured Bacteroidales bacterium
AAACTCTGTGCAGTTGGCCAGTGCTGCGGCTTGTTTCACTTGGTCGTCGGTGGCGTTTTTGTCGCCGATACGAATGTTTTCCATAATTGTATTGTTGAAAAGAGTGACATCTTGGAAAACAATAGAGTAGATACCCATCAGTTTTTCTGGATCAACCTTAGAAATATCCTGTCCACCTACGGTTATTTTACCGGAGTCAATATCCCAAAATCTTGCTGCAAGACGAGATACAGTTGTTTTGCCACTTCCGGAAGGACCGACCAATGCGGTTATTTCACCTTGTTTCGCCGTAAACGAAACACCGTCGAGAATTTTTTTGCCGTCTTGGTACGAAAATATGACATTGTCAAATACTATATCTCCGCCATTAACTCTGAGTTCCTCAGTGGCCGATTGTTCCTTGTGTAGGAGAATGTTGTTGAGACGGTCGCTGTTGACATCGAGAGCTATAATAGCGGCAAAATGTTCAAGCGAAATAAGCAATGGATCGTAAAGACGGGATACCACAATCAAAAACAGGAAATATTCCAAGACTCCCAATTGTCCTGATTTCAAAAGCATTGCACCGACAAGGGCTGTGGTGGCGATACCGAATTTCAAAATCATTTCGGCATTGCAGACAAACACTCCAGTGCCGAGTTCACTCCACAACTTACGCTTCTCTAACGTATGAATCTTGTCTTTGACGGAGATCCCGGATAGTCTCCAAACATTCCTGTATTTTTTCGGTCATCTCTATCTGGGCTATGCTCTGCTTTTTGCCCAAGCGTTGCTGAACACTGCGTGAAAATGCTACAATTAATAGGCAAATTGGCAAGACCCAAACAGCGGCTAAAGCCATCTTCCAGTTTATAAAAAATAGACACACAGCCAATATGCAAGTGCTTGCTATCGAACCTATAAACTGTGGAATGAAGTGTGATGAAGCCTGTTCTATTTGAGCTGCATCATCCATGATTGTTGATGTTAGATCTGCACTATCTTTTTTTGAAAAAAACGATAGTGGCAGATGACGTAGTTTTTCGGCTAAAGAAATACGTCTGATACCACTTTCTTTGTAGGTGGAAAAGTAACAAGTGTTATATTGGATGACGGTTGTCACTGCCATAATCACAATCCATATGCAAATGCCTGATATATAAAACGAGGCCTTTCCTTCAATGTTCCCGTCCAGCATGTCTCTCACCAAAAAATAAAGCAGAACGACTGGAGAAAACAAAGTCAGATTATAAAATATATTAGCTATCGACGCTACAACCATCGCCTTCGCACCTTCGTCTGAAAGTGCATATTTTTGTTTGAAATTTGTCATAGTTATAATGATGAATTTAATTTTCTATTTTCCATTCCACAGACTTTTGATAGTCTCTGAACATTTTTGAGTATGCACCATTCTGGGACACAAGTTGTTGATGCTTGCCGTTTTCGATGATTTTGCCATCTTTTAATACATAGATTTGATCGCAATCCACTACTGTAGAAAGACGGTGTGCTATCTTGATTACTGTTTTCCCTTTGGATATCTCGTTGAATGCCTTCAACACTTTTTCCTCGTTTTCTGGATCTGCGAATGCGGTCGCTTCGTCGAGTACGAGAATAGGGGTGTTTCTCAGCATAGTGCGTGCGATGGCGATACGTTGTTGCTCACCTCCACTAAGATATGTCCCTTTGCTACCGATTACCGTGTTTGCTCCATTAGGGAGTTTTGCAATGATGTCGCCACATTGAGCACGTTCGAGAACCTCCATGACTTCTTGATCAGAAGCGTTTGGTTTGGCGATGCGGACATTATCCATGATGGATGTTTTCAGAAGTTTGCTGTCTTGGAAAACAAATGATACTATTTCAGACAGTTTTGCCTGTGGAATGTTGCGTACATCAACTCCACCGATTAGTATTTTGCCCTCTGTGACATCCCAGAATCTGGATACCAAACTTGCCAATGTTGTTTTTCCTCCGCCAGATGGTCCAACGAATGCGATCTGTGAACCTGCAGTGATATTTATAGAAATTCCGTCAACTGCTTTTTTTGTCGCACCGTTATATTGGAAGGAGACATTTTGAAATTCGACGGAATTGTCTTTAGGCATCTGCGGAGTTTTTGTTTCTTTTGTTTCGGCTACATCAAGCACGGAATCTATTCTTGAAAATGCAGTGCTTACAATCATTCCTGCTTCCGATGAATACATCAACTTGTTGAGTGTCACTGCGATGATGGGAGTGAAAATAATGTAGAACATTATATTTGTAAGCAGTTCATGATCAGTTACAGTCACATTGTGGTAGAGAGCAACCGCAATCAATATGGCAAAAGAAGCGTTTATTACGATGGTGAACGAAGTCATTGGCACACGGAATTGTTGAGTGTAGCTTATTGTGAATTTGGCGTAATCGTCGATGGCTTTTTTGAGTTTTTTGAACGAGAACACCGATTGTCCGAATGTCTTCACGACAGGAATGCCTCTCACATACTCAACGGCTTCCTTGGTCATGTTTTCGAGAGCTATGTTGTAGGCCTCCATGTCTTTCTTGAGCCTTGGCCCCACCATAAACGCACCCATGATTAAAAATCCTCCGACGATAGTGGCAAGGCAAAGAAGACCTATTTTCCAATCGAAATACATAAGTAGCGCAATCATTGCTATTGGAGTCGCCACAGCCACTGTACGGTCTGGGACTATGTGTTCGAGATAATTGTCCATCGAAGCGGTAGAGTCGATTATAATCTTTCGGATTTTGCCACTGCCCTCAGTCTCTATGTGTCCCAATGGCAGACGCATCACTTTCGCCACGCAACTTTTGCGGATGTTGGCGACGGTGCGGAATCCACCTATATGTGAACACGCCAACGCACAGAAATATACACACATGGCATTTAGAGCGTATCTCACAGCTGTAAATCCATAATCCTCGATGTTGGTTGCTTTTGTATAATCGGGCATTACAGAAAGCACCTCGTCGATGATTTTCCAAATGTAAACAAACGGTACAAGTGCAAGGCATGCACTCACCGCCGACAGAACAATGGAGCCGATGGTAAAATATTTGA
>CAMJFV010000373.1 GCA_946405045.1 uncultured Bacteroidales bacterium
GAGTGCCATAACCTGAAAAAACTTGTTCTTCCGTCAAGTGTCACAACTATCAGAGAAGGTGCGTTTGGTGAGTGTGAAAATCTTGATTTGGTAATAGACAACTCAAGAAATAACGTTAAGGTTTGCGAGGTGGCTTTTGGCTGTAAGTCGGTCACATTTACAAAACCATATGATTCTTCAGTCGCAGATTCAAGATTGAGTTACACTATAAAATCTGATTCTACAGTAGAGGTTTCTTCAGCCATTTATGCCACTCATCTTGATACTCTTATCATTCCTTCTAAAGTTCAGATTGAAGGAAATTTTTATGATGTGACGAGCATTAAATCAAGCGCATTTAGTAGAGAATATGAAGCCTTTTATCTGACATATGTAATGATTCCTTCAAGTATCAGTGTCATTGGGGAAAAAGCCTTTTCTGGATGCAATGACCTTGAAATAGAGGTAGATAATACAAGAGATAACGTACAGGTAGAAGAGAATGCTTTTGAAGGATGTAAGTCTGTGAAATATTTAAGAGGTATTTCAGTTTATGAAATTGCTTATAATGATTCGATTGTCGTAGATGCGGCAGATTCTCCATTTGGATTCAGTATTAAGTCATCAGACTATGTTTCTGTTTATTGTAAAGATACAACTCAGATTTATGGTTCAATTGTTATTCCGGCAAATGTGCGGATTGATGGAGTTGTATATAAGGTCCGTGAGATTAGTCCAGAGTCATTCTGGAAAGTTAAAGGATTGACAAGTGTAGTGATTCCTTCGACTGTTCATACAATTGGAGGGTATGCATTTTGTGAGTGTGTAGATTTGGAATATGTGTTTATCCCTTCGAGTGTAAGTTGGGTTCAAGGTCATGCTTTTGAATCATGCAGTAAACTAGATATTGTTATTGATAATGCACCTAGTAAAGTAGAACGAGGAATGTATGCTTATAGTGGTTGTAAATCATTGACATTCACAAAAAACGATCCAGAACCGATACCTTTTGACTCAACAGTTGTGGTTGCTTCAGAATCTCCAATAAATTTCTATGTGTTAGATGCTTATAACTATACTGCAGGTATTTCATACAATGATCCCTCAAAACTGTCGGACACATTGATTATTCCGGCGAAGGTTCAGATTGATGGCAAGGTATATAATGTGACGAACATAGATGTGTCGGCATTTATGGATTGTGTAAATATTACGAGTGTCGTATTCCCATCCACTTTGTCTTCTATTGGAGAAGCTGCATTTATGAATTGTACAGGATTGACAAAAGTTGTGATACCATCGAATATCACAAATATTGAAAACGGTGTGTTTTATGGTTGTGTTAATCTTGATGTTGAGATTGATAATTCAAAGGGCAAGGTGAATGTTGGACCTTACACATTTGAAGGTTGCAAGTCTGTTACGTATCTGAAATAAAACATATTGAATATCTATAAAAACAGGGTGTGTCAGATTTTTATTCTGACACACCCTGTTTTATTCAGCATTTTGCAATTAAATCAAACCATCTTGTTTGTCTTGGCATCCAAAAAGACAATTTTAGGCTGTCTCGTTTGTGCCTCTTCCTCAGTCATCCAACCGTAAGCCATGATGATCACGACGTCGCCGACCTCGGCTTTTCTTGCGGCAGCTCCGTTAAGACAGATGACGCCGGAGTTTCTTTCGCCTGGGATGACGTATGTCTCGAAACGTTCTCCGTTGTTGTTGTTGACGATATAAACCTTTTCGTTTGGCAGTATGCCTGCTTTGTCCAAAAGCTCGGCGTCGATTGTGATGCTGCCGATGTAGTTTAGGTTTGCTTCCGTCACAACGGCTCTATGGATCTTTGATTTTAGAATCTGAACAAACATCGTCTTTTATTTTTTATATTGGATATTGTCGATTAGTCTCACCTTTCCGCAATATACAGTGATGCATCCTACTGGATTATCACAGTCGTTCCAGCTGCTGATCGGCTGTAGGGTAGTGCCGTTGACGATTTCGTAATACTCAACCTCAAGTTCGCCACCTTTGTTGATCTCGTCAATAACCCATTGCTGTAGCTCTTTGACGCTCTTCTCTTTAAGTAGAGATTGACTTTTTGCTAGAGTCTGTGAGATGCGGACTGCGATCTGTCTCTCTTTTGCAGACAATAGCGTGTTACGGCTGCTTAATGCCATTCCGTCTGCCTCTCTTATGATAGGACATCCGACGATTTCGATCGGATAGTTGAATTGACGTACCATCTCACGAATGATTGCCAATTGCTGGTAGTCCTTCTCTCCGAAGTAAGCCTTGTTTGGCTGGGCGATATCAAACAAGCGAGAAACCACTTGTGCGACACCGTTGAAATGACCTGGACGCATCGGACCTTCCATCACTTTGTCTAACGGAGTGAAATCAAACTGACGAGTGTCAGGATATGGATAAATCTGCTCCACAGTAGGAGTGAATGCGATGTTAGCTCCCAAACTCTCAAGCAAAGCACAATCCGCTTCCACAGTGCGTGGATAAGTGGCCAAGTCATTCTTATTGTTAAACTGAGTTGGGTTGACAAAAACACTTACGATAACAACGTCATTTTCAGCAACCGCCTTTTTTACCAATGATGCGTGTCCGTTGTGAAGCGCACCCATAGTCGGTACCAAACCGATTTTTAGTCCTAATTCCTTGAATAGAGAAACTAAAACTTCTAACTCAGATGTTTTTTTTACAATCTTCATGTCCGTATAATTTTGCTAAAGACGCACAAAAGTAGTCATTAAAAAGTTATTATAGAACATAAAAAAATATTTTTTTGGTCAAACCGGCCAAACTTTGCGCATTTTTGACTACTTTTGTATATTCTATAATTATAAAATCGTAGATGAGCGCATTAAAAGTTTTATACATTTCGCAAGAAATTACCCCATATTTGCCGTCGACTGTACGAGCAGATTTGTGTAGGCAACTTCCTCAGGCTGTGCTTGAGAAAGGCAAGGAGGTGCGTATATTCATGCCTAAGTTTGGAAACATAAACGAACGTAGAAACCAATTGCATGAGGTTATCCGTTTGTCTGGTATGAATA
>CAMJFV010000374.1 GCA_946405045.1 uncultured Bacteroidales bacterium
AAAAGAAGTAGCTTCCAAGACAAATGATAAGGCTGGCGACGGTACTACAACAGCAACTGTTTTGGCTCAGTCTATCATCACTGTTGGTTTGAAGAATGTGGCTGCAGGCGCCAATCCAATGGATTTGAAGCGAGGCATCGACAAGGCTGTAGCGAAAGTTGTGGAGAGCATCAAGACGCAAGCTAAGGAAGTCGACGACGACATCAAGAAGATTGAGCAGGTCGCTACAATCTCAGCCAACAACGATAGCGAGATCGGTAAGCTTATCGCAGATGCGATGGCAAGAGTGAAGAAAGAGGGCGTGATCACAGTTGAAGAGGCAAAAGGAACTGACACTACAGTAGATGTAGTAGAGGGAATGCAGTTCGACAGAGGTTACCTATCACCTTACTTCGTGACAAATACAGAGAAGATGGAGTGTGAGATGGAGAATCCATTCATCCTTATCCACGACAAGAAGATCTCTAACCTAAAAGATATCCTTCCATTGCTTGAGGCATCAGTTCAGGCAGGACGTCCACTATTGGTTATCGCAGAAGATATCGACGGTGAGGCACTAACAACATTGGTAGTCAACCGTCTACGTGGATCTTTGAAGATATGTGCAGTTAAGGCACCTGGATTCGGAGACCGTCGTAAGGAGATGCTTCAGGATATCGCAGTTCTAACTGGTGGTACTGTAATTTCAGAAGAGCAAGGAATCCAGCTTGCATCAGCAACAATCGAAATGCTTGGTAAGGCTGAGAAGATCACAGTAAACAAAGATAACACAACTATTGTCAACGGAGCTGGCACTAAAGAAGCAATCGCTCAGAGAGTAGCTCAGATCAAGGCTCAGATTGAGGCAACTAAGTCTGATTACGACCGTGAGAAGCTTCAGGAGCGTTTGGCTAAGTTGGCAGGTGGAGTCGCAGTGCTTTACGTAGGTGCTCCATCAGAAGTTGAGATGAAAGAGAAGAAGGATCGCGTAGACGATGCTCTATCAGCAACACGTGCTGCAGTTGAGGAAGGTATCGTTCCTGGTGGTGGTGTAGCTCTAATCCGTGCTATTGATTCTCTAAACGGCGTTACTGGAGAGAACGACGACGAGACAACAGGTATCGAGATCGTAAAACGTGCGATCGAAGAGCCACTTCGTCAGATCGTAGCAAACGCTGGTAAAGAAGGTGCTGTATACGTACAGAAGGTAAAGGAAGGCAAGGGAGACTACGGTTACAATGCCCGCACAGATAAGTTTGAGAACTTCTTCGAGGCAGGAGTTATCGACCCTGCTAAGGTTACACGTGTGGCATTAGAAAACGCCGCATCAATCGCAGGTATGCTTCTTACAACTGAATGTGTTATTTCAGAGAAGAAAGAGACTGCTCCAGCAGCAGCTCCTGTAGCACCAGGAATGGGTGGTATGGGCGGAATGATGTAATTCTTCCAACAATATATCAAAGCGGTCGGAACAAAAATTCCGACCGCTTTTTTGTCATCATATAATACACCTACTATAAGGCAGACGACTAAGTATTTTAGTCAATAGATATGACACTAACATAGTGCTTAAACAAATCCCAATAATTCTTATGGATGTCGGCAGATCAAGAGAAATAAAAACATTCTCGCAGAGCAGCGTCAAAAAAATCATATGACACAAATATATCCCATAACTTAAATGAGAAATATCAAGTAAGATCGACGGCATCCTTTGAGGAGGCAATTTGAAACAAAGCAGAAAGAAACCAGTGGCTTGAAGAAACATAGGAACACTACAATACGACAATGACATATCAAACGTTTTGGCAATTGACATATAAGACTCTTCTGCATCAAATGAAGTAATCTGTGACACTTGGTAGATTATCAAACCAACCGCACTCATAAATCCAATTGACACAAATAATACGCCCCATTTTTGACAATTAAAATCAGCATCAAATATAAACTTTCGTATATACGCCCCTAGCAGAAGGTATCCTATGAATCCACTGAAATAATAATGGGTGCCAAAAGGATTCCACGGGCATTCGCCCCACACATTTGTCCAGACAGAACGAATAAAAGGAAGAAACAGAGTCAAAATCCAGATAGAAAGTACGAAAATCATTTGAGGACGAGAGGCTCGTTCAACCCACGGAGAAAGAATAGGAATGATGATATATAAACCTAAAATCATATACACATACCAAAGATGTCCGAAATGATTTGGAAAATTCACAAAAACACCACCTATTCCTTTAAAAATACTATAAAGATAATCACCAACACCATCATGTCCAGATTCCAACAAAAATGTGGTATACAAACTATAGACAATAGTCCATGAAACCAATGGCAGTAAGATTCTACTGACGCGTTTCCGATAAAATGCCCCCATTGTCATACATGATTTCAAAGGCAACAACAAGAAACCACTTATCATAACAAATATAGGCACCGCGCATCGTGTAAGTGATTCAAACAAAACCACACTAATGGCTTCAGATTGGACTGTGACTGTATCGACAGGTGGATAATTGCAACCAGATTTTAATGCCACAACATCCAAATTAAGATAACTACCTACACCACAAAAAAAAGTCACATAGAAACATTCACAAGAATGAAGCAGCAACACTAAAAAACACGCAAATATACGCAACAAGTCTATACCATAATATTGTTGTCTCATCATTATATATTGTCTAAAGTCGCATAAGAAGCATATTGATAGTAAGACCAGCAGCAGTTCCCACTAAAAAAACAGTATTTCCATGTGTGACACGACCTTCCTTAATTGCAAGATAAAGCATAAACGGAATAGAGACAGATACCTGATTGCCATAATCCTTAACATAGTTGATGAACTGACCTTCATTAAAGCCAATACTCTTAGCAATTAAAGGAAGTACACGACTTGCCTGATGCGGCACTAAAAAATCAATATCTGATAGTTGGATTTGGAATTTATTCAAAAATTCATCCATCATTTGAGGCAGCACTTTAGCCGTCAAAGACAACACAGCCTTTCCATCCATATCAAAATAGTCGAATAAAATTTCGACTTCTCTTTGTCCTATT
>CAMJFV010000375.1 GCA_946405045.1 uncultured Bacteroidales bacterium
ACGAAGTTTTGCACTACCACCGAACACCATGTCTTTCTCTTGTAGGTTGGTGCTGATATTCAATGTGTTCTGCTGAGGCTTGCCACGACGTCTTAATCCATTGTGCATTGAAAGGTTAAACTTTGCATCCTCGCTTGAACAGCCGATAGGAGCGTGGTTGATAAGGACACAGTCTGTCAAGTTTCCGATCTGACACTGAACGATGGCATTCGAACACATCGTCTCCTGATTCAACGGACTCTGCAATTCGCAAAGTCGACATCCTTGTCCTGCTCCCTTGCAGCCACCATGCTTCTTGATGCTTCGCTCATCGTATGCGGACTGTTCGATCAATTCCTTTGCCGAACCATCCCAACCGATGATTGTGCCGAGTCGCAATTCACGGTTCTCGACGGTGGTCATATTTAAGTTTATTCTATTCGCCATATTAAATTTGTTTTAGTCTTCCTGATTCTTAAATTTCAGTTTTCTCTCGTCTAGTTTGTTGTAGTAGCTGACAATCTTGGACAAGGCCTCCTTGATTGGCAATTCGACATCGAAAACTGAGATGGCTTTCCGTTCAAATTGTTTCAGAATATTGCGTCCTATTTTTTTGCAAACAACGCATCTACAGTCTGAAAGCATTTCTACGGATTCTGACTTTTCTCCGCCACCGCAACCGTTTTTTGTGCCACAGCCAGAGTTACAACCTGAATTGCATTCATTGCCACTTCCTGACCCGCAGCCCGAACCACAACCGGAATTGCATGAGCCGGATCCTTCATTCCCAGCTATGTAATAAAATTCCTGTTCCGGTGCAGTGGGGACTTTTCTTGTTTCAACCTTCAAAAAATCAATGCCGTCAACATCATAAATATCGAAGCTTGGAGCTGAGCCAAAATGCAAATCGACATTCAGCCCGTCCGATGTGGCAACCGCAATCTTGTAACTCATAGCATGTTGACTTTTAATTTTTAATTCTTAACTCTAAACTCTTAATTAGATTCTATAGTCGTCTGCGTTATCCATCAGACCATATTCAAGAAGAATCTCTTCCAAGCGTTCAGAAGTCATTGGAGTAGGGATCACAAAGCTTTTATTCTCAATGATAGCCTTTGCTAGATTTCTGTACTCATCTGCCTGATCAGAATCTGGTTTGTATTCGATAACTGTCTTCTTGTTAATCTCAGCGCGCTGTACAATGTTGTTACGAGGTACGAAGTGAATTAGCTGAGTTCCAAGTTCCTTAGCGAAAGCTCTAAGCAAATCCAACTCTCTATCCACATTACGAGAGTTACAGATGATACCGCCAAGACGTACACCACCAGTCTTTGCATAACGCTGGATACCTTTTGCGATATTGTTGGCAGCGTAAAGGGCCATCATCTCTCCAGATGCCACGATATAGATCTCTTTAGCTTTTCCCTCACGTATAGGCATTGCGAAACCTCCACAGACCACGTCTCCCAACACATCATAGAACACATAGTCCAAATCGTCTGTGTAAGCTCCTAGGTTTTCCAACATATTGATAGACGTGATGATACCACGACCTGCACATCCAACTCCTGGCTCCGGACCACCAGACTCAACACAACGTGTGCCGCCGAATCCTTCCTTCATGATTCTGTCAAGTGTGATATCCTCACCCTCGTCGCGAATAGTATCCAATACTGTTTTCTGAGCAAGACCGCCTAACAAAAGACGTGTTGAATCGGCTTTAGGGTCACAGCCCACCACCATCACTTTCTTTCCATGCTCTACCAATCCTGCTGTTAAGTTCTGAGTCGTAGTCGACTTACCAATACCACCTTTACCGTAAATTGCTATCTGTCTGATTTCTCCCATTTTGTTTTAGTTTTTTGCCACGCGAGAGTGGCTGGTGAATAATTAATTAAATAAGTTTTGAATTTCGTTGTATGTATGAATTTTGTTCAATGCCTCAATCAGGTCGCCAGGCAATGCCATCGCTACGATTCCTTTCTGAGTTAGAAGAGCGTTGGCTCCTGCACCTATTCGCGACGCTGCAACGTATTGGCAATCTGAGAAGAGATCCACCGTCTTCTGCATCGCATCTCTTGAATGGCTTCCGTTCTGGCATACTGGATCCACTGTCCGTTTCTCGACGTATACCCATTCGTCTTCGAAAAACTGATATATGTAGAATTCAGTGGCTCTGCCGAAATGAGTGTCGATTGTGTACCCGCCGTCTGTCGATGCTGCCGCTACTCTAAAAGCATTGTATTTTTTTTGGTTATCCATGTGAAAATGTGTCACTTATTACAAAATCGTCTGAATAAACTTCTTTTGAGAATTCGCTGACTCCCGGAACACCCACCGCATCGGCTCGGCATCGGTTACAATGGCGGAAGACGTCGATGTACTTTCCTGCACTCTTTCTTGCCTCTTCAATCTGGAAGCAGAATGGAGCTTTTTCATCTTTCAACTCATACGTTGGAATCAACGGGATGATGTTGTAGATGGATGCACCTAGTGAAGAGACTGTTTTTGCGATTTTCTCAATGTGGCTTCCATTGATTCGTGGCACCAACACTGTGTTTACCTTTACTGTGATACCGCTCTCTGCCACTTTACGGATGCCGTTCAACTGGTTTTCAATCAGTATCTTGGCTCCTTCGTATGCATCATATTTTTTGCCGTGATAGATGACAAACTTATTGAGTTTAGCCTCTATTTCAGGGTCGATGGCATTGACCGTCACAGTCAGGGAGTCGATTTTTGCCTCGATTACCTTGTCAGCCTTTTCATCGAGTAGCAATCCGTTGGTGCTCATACATTTAAGAAGATGTGGAAATTCTTTGTCCACCAAACGGAATGTCTCCAAGGCTGTGTCGGTCGCCAATGTGTCGCCTGGACCCGCAATGCCCGCCACTCTGATATCTGGACATATCTTCAACGCCTTTCGCAAGATGGCTATGCTATCTGCCGGTGTGATCACTTTGGATGTGACTCCCGGACGGTTTTCTGTGTCATTTAGCACTCGACTGCAAAAGCGACAACCGATGTTACATGCTGGGCTGACGGGCAAGTGGATTCTTCCTA
>CAMJFV010000376.1 GCA_946405045.1 uncultured Bacteroidales bacterium
TAGAAAGCGGTAGAGAAGGTTATGTTTTCTATGTCAAGCAGACGAATGGAGAGTGTATGAGTGAAGCTGTAAAATTGGTCGTCGTTTATATGGATATCAATTAATTTAGCTTTATAATTAAAACGTGTTAAGCAAATGGGACTGGCTTTATGCTGGTCCTTTTTGTTTGGCGAAATATTATTAATGATAAAGCATATTTAATTTTTTTAAGGATTGCAGAAACATATATTGTCATCTTATAGTATAATTACGATGTTACATTTTATATTTGCAATAAATTAGATGTTTTATTATGAGAAAAGGTTTACAAAAATTTTTTTTTCTGTTTGGTTTGGGACTATTCTCTCAACCAATGATGGCAGAAAGTTGTGATATGCTAGTGTCCACATGCAACTTTGAGTTTAAGGACGATTCTATTGTAAATGGCTCCATAGAAGATGTTGTGACAAAAGGATATGCGTCGTCGATGATTATAGTAGATAGAAATACTTTTAGTCCATTGAGTAATACTAATGAAGATTTCGCATTCTATGGTATCACATCTAATCCACACGATGTAGATCCAAAATATATTGATTTGGATAAGAACATGTTTATTGCTCATGTTCCGTTTGAAGGTGATAAGTATAATAAAAAAAGACTGTTCACTTACAAGGTTTCCGGATTGAAGCCCGGTTCTGATTATGAGGTATCATTTAATATCCATATGGTAAATGCGAAAGTTGAGGATTTAAATGTATCATATTTTATACCAATTGAAATTTCAGCAGGAATATTATATGATCCTATTTATTCAAAAATGCAAATTTCAGAATCGGTGTCATTAGAACCAGGAAAATCACAAAAAGTCACATTAAAAGGATCTTTAACGGATAATCTTGACTATTTGACTTTAGATGTTTTTTCTGGGTACAGTTATGTCGGTGGTACGACAATTGGAATTTCTGACATAGAGGTAAAAGGTTGTTATGTAGCTCCTAGACCATTGTCTGATAATGGTTTGGAAGTGTGCGTCGGAGATCCTACAATACTCTCTCTTGATCATGATTATGGAGCCAGCACTTTCGAATGGATGATGAAATCACCAGGCGGTGAATTTAAGTCTGTTGGCAATGAAAAGAATTTACATATTACTCTTGATGAGACAGGAGATTATCTATTTTATTGCAATACCGACGAAGTAATATCGGACACTATTACAATATCTTCTATTGTATGTTGCGAAATAAATGGAATCCCTTTGCCTCGTATGGAAATAATCAATGAAGATTTTGGATATTTTATTGATGAACATACTTATGTAGATTCAAAGGGAAATGTAACTATCACACCAGATTCGTATGCACCTGAGCGTGCAGATGTCAGTTGGAATTTGACTGAATTATCCAATATGGTTTTTGATTCAGTAGGTTCTTTTAACGATGGCTTTTATGGTGTCGTCGTTCCAAGAGAAAGTGGCATAAAAGCAGGTGACAACACTTCTTTATCTTGGTTTAATGGGGTTTCTTCTGATCATTCGATCTTCAGCACAGGCAAGAAAAACGGTGCTGCCCTATTCGTAAATGTCGCGTACAATTATAAAGGAGCAATCTACTCAAAATCGATAGATGATCAAGAATTTTGTAAGGGTAAGGAATTAAGTGGAGAAGTCTATATCGCGAATTTTAGCGGTGTTGATGATCCAGTTGTCGCTCTTCAACTTAAGGATGGTGCGACTGGTGAAGTCCTTTGCAGAACAGAAGGTACTGCCAAAGCAAATTCTGGTTGGATAAAGTTGTCATTTCAACATGTACTGGAACATAATGTGTATCCATTGATCTTTGAAGTGTTGACTATCGGTGATTCTTGGGTTAGAGGCAATGATCTGATTATTGACGATATTCGTCTGATGACGTGTGTGACTCCTAATGTGGCTTTATTTGCGGATGAATCATTTGATAATGATGACATTATCATACGTAAGGATACTAATATCGTGCTTACTACATCAGACACAAAAACGTTGGAAAAATACTATGATAACAATCATCAGTTCTTATTCCAGCAGAGTACTGACAATAAGAATTGGACAAATGTGTCTGAACCAACGTCGGAGAATATCTGTACGATCAAATCTACTGATTTAATTGCTGATACGTCATATTTCCGCGTCGTCGTTGTGCCTCAATCAGAGATGGATTTTATTTATGAGAATCCTAATTCAGTAAGCTACGACGAAGTTTGTCGCATTTATTCTATTTCACAAAAGTCAGTTAAGATTATTAGTTTGATTCCAGAATGTGATATTCCAGCTCCTAAATTAATCACTCAGGAAAATCAACATTTCAATGAAGGTTATCTTGAGATTATGGGACCTACACTTAGACAGCGTGTATATTATGGAGATTCACTTAAAAATGTTGATCATGATATATATTTGACATCTTTCGATGAGTATATCATAAAGTCGGATGAGAAATATGGCTTGCTTTGGTCGCAAACTGGAGAAGATCCATGGACAGATGAAACTCCAGTTGTCGATGTCTCTAAATCTGAACATCAATATATGTCTTATCTCGAAGAGATTGGATTTAATGGATATTTATTCTATGTAAAACAGACAAATGGCAAATGTGAAAGTGCTCCTATAAAACTGATAGTTATAGAGGTTGAGATTACAGATTCTGAAAATATAGCTGACAATAAAGCTTTGTCTTACTATGTAGATGGCGACAAATTGGTGGTGAATGCAGAAGATGGAAGTGTTGCGTCTCTTTATACTCAGCTTGGTCAAAAGATAGCAGAAAAGAAAGTTTTTGGAAACAGAGTTGAATTTGCCACTAAAGATCAAAGTATTGTGATTTTGGTTGTAGATGGAATTACTAATAAAGTTGTGATGAAAAAATAGATTCTCATCCGATAAGAATTTATCATAGCCGGATTACTTACGTAGTCCGGCTTTTTTTGATTTTGTTGCAGATAAACAAATATTTGAAAATGTTGGATGGTAAATTAAATAGAAGAATTATCTTTGCAGAAAATCAAAATTAACGAGTGTTAAT
>CAMJFV010000377.1 GCA_946405045.1 uncultured Bacteroidales bacterium
TTTTCAGACGACAACGTAATCTGGCTCCATTTTCCAATTTTATATCACAATTCCAGATAGTTTTTCAGACGACAACGTAATCTGGCTCCATTTTCCAATTTTATATCACAATTCCACCAAGTGAAATGTCTGACAGAACCTACATATTCGTCTCCTTGTCTGGTTGTGTATCCTTCTTCCACCCATAATCCGGACTCTTCGTTGAAATACCAGAGTGGGATAGTGTCGTGGCTGGTGAATCCTTTGGGGGCGGGATACTTCAAGTATGCTTCACAACCGTCTTTCAACTGCAGTGGATTTCCATCCTCGTCGCTCATCTCCACATTCACCATTCCATAAGAGATTAGCGGAACTGTATCTCCGTCATTTGCTATAGCCATAAGGTCGGCACCAGGCATAAGTGGCTCCATGGCTGGAGATTCTGTTGGAGATAAGTAGACGACGGAAATGTCGACTGTCCCGTTATAGTCGGAACCGTCGTTTTTTGCCAGACTCGATTCCGGAATTGTCACCGTCGCACCGTTGACCTCAATTATGACTCCTTCATTTGCATTGAATTTTTTTAATGTCACAAATTTCGACGGTTCTTTCTTTATCAATTGGATAGGGTAATTCATTGTGTCGCTGACCATTTTTGAGTAGATGCGGTCGAAATAGCCATCTTTCTTAATTCGCAACACGTAACGATTGCCTATTATCGTGTTGACGTTGATGTTGAATTGTCCTGAAGAATCGGTCGTGGCTTGACTGTTTCCACTCAAAACAGTGGCTCCATTCAAGACGTTGCCATTCTCATCATATATTTTGCCTCTTATCGGAGTTGATGTATATGGTGCTTCTTCTGGTCTGTTGGTGTTTGAATCGACGCACGAATTTGCAATTACTGCAAGGATTATACCTATTATGTGAGAAAAGAGTCTTCGCATAAACTGATGTTTTTAAGAGGTTTCATAATAACAATGACTCACAAATATAATAAACAATACTATTTTGTCGTGATGAATTTGAATAATATTGTTCTGAACCTCTCTCTTTATCTCAATAAAAAAAGGCCGAGCGTTTTTGCCCGACCTTTTCTTGTGTTATTTTGATGTGATATTTATTTATTTCACGATCAATTTCTTGATGCTGTTGCCAGCCTTAACAACGTAGATTCCTGCATTCTTGATGCTGATCTTGTTGTCAAACTCAGGTACTGCAACAAACTGTGCAACAACTCTGCCTGTCATGTCTGACACTGTGACATCACATCTTTCTGCAACGTAGATGTTTGCAACACCGTTCTTTGCAGGGTTTGGAGCGATAACGAATGAAGCCTCGTCAGCAATGTTCTCAGCAAATGAATGACCTCCTACGCAAGTCACGTCGTCGATCATCAAAGTGCCAGTCTTGCCAACACTTTCTTTGATCTGCCAACTCAACTTGTCAATGCTTTTCTCGTCGAAATCAATATCCTTACCCCAGTCTGAAGCTTGTTTCAAACTGCTCCATGATACAGAAACTTCAGTCCAATCTGATGAAGCTGACACCTTCTTTGTGTGGTAGTCGTCATCCTCTACAGCAGTCATACATACGCGGAATTCGTGAGCAGGGCCCTTGAATCTGTATGTGATTTTCTCACAGCTTGAAAGGTCTTCGCCTTCTTCGCTCTTTCTCAAGTACATGTCGACGCTGCAATAAGGATCGCCCATCCAGCCTTCACCGTTCCACTGAGCTCCCATTGTATAGTCTACCTTTACAACACCGTCTTTTACAAGATCGTCTGAGGCAGTGATTTGAGTGTGAGGGTTGGCATTTTTGTCAGAGTCGTCTTTGCTCTTCCAACGTCCGCCCCATTTAGTGATTACGTCGTTGTCCTCCATGTCGTCGATCAAACCTGGATCTACATATCCTTCTGGCAATACAGTTACTCTCACAGTCTCTGAAACTTCATCCTCACCGTCGCTTACTGTCAAACGGAATACATATTCTCCTTCTATCAAACCGCTGACTTTTGTTGTGGCTGAATTTGCATTTGCGATAGTAGCGTCATTAGGTCCAGACACCTGCTTCCAAGTGAATTTGTAGTTTTCGCTTCCGCCTGCGGCATCTCCTGTAAGTGTTGTCTCGTCTGTAGGCAAGAAGAATTTCTTAGCGCTGCAGATGCTCATCGACAAATCCTTCTGTACTGGAGTTGTTACAACTGGCTTATAGTTGATCCATCCTTTACATTGGTTAAGCATGTAGATACCGTCTTCTGTCATTTCTGATTCAGACCAACCTGTAGTCTTGAAACAGTTATCTTTTAGTACAGACCATTTAGCGTCGTTTCCACCCTTGTTACTCATTGACCAGAATGCTGATATCACGCCGGCTTGCTTATATTTGTCAAGCAGACCACCTGTGTTTCCTGGATCCATACCCCATTCTGTTACGACAACAGGAACACCGTTGTTCCATGAATCTTTTCCGTTCCAGTCTCCCTGGTGTCCCCACTCGATATATCCATGCCATGTGTAGGCGATGTTTGAATAACCTTCTCCGGCGCCTGTCACTTTGTCTGGGTGACGTGAGTATTCGCTTGAACCTACGATGATTACATTGTCGTCGTCAATCTTTCTGATTGTAGGAATGACTTTTTTAGCATATTGTACAACTGTTCCGTCATCACACTTAGGCTCGTTGAAAATCTCATACATCACATTTGGATACTCACCCCATTTTGTGGCGAAATATGTGAAGAAATCATTTGCAAGGTCTACCCAGTGCTCTGCATAGTGCTCGTGGAAGTCGATGATGACGTAGATGTCATTCTCGATTGCAGCACGTACCATGTCGTCTACCAATGCCTTAGTGTATTCTGGGCTATGTAGGTAGTTGTCTGTGTTCCATGTTGCGCTAGGATTTTCCCATGTGTTGTCACCTGGAGCGATTGATACTGGAAGACGGATTAGCTGGATGTTCCAGTTCTCTACCAAGTAGTCGACTGTTTCTGCCTTCCACCACTGTGGTGCTGAACAGCTCCAGAACCAGCTTGGTCCCATTAGGC
>CAMJFV010000378.1 GCA_946405045.1 uncultured Bacteroidales bacterium
TGGAAATCTGCAATTTAAGGCTCCGATTGAGAAACTTGAATGGTTTGGTGAACTTGATGCTACTAAGTTTGCCAACGATCCTATTCAGCATCCTATGTATTTGGGTTGTAGTGAGGATTGTCTGTATCTTAACGTTTATGTTCCTAAATGTGTGTCGCTTGGCAAAATTCCAGTTGTGGTATGGTTGTTTGGTGGTTCATATGTGCATGGAGGATGCAAGGGAACTGTAGCGAAGCATGGAAAAAGAGGTTTGTATGATGCAGAGACGTTTGCAGTTGAAAACAGCTGTATTGTGGTAACTGTAAATTATCGTCTTGGCCTACACGGATTCTTATATTTGACAGGAATATCAGATAAGTTTGAATCCAATCTTGGACTGAAAGACATAGAGATGGCGTTGCGTTGGGTAAGACGCAATATCGACAGTTATGGTGGAGATATCAATAATGTGACATTATGGGGAGAGTCGGCTGGAGCAGCGCTTGCAATTGCGATGATGTGTGTACCGTCGGCTAAGGATTTGTTCCATAAAGTCATTTCCCAAAGTGCTTGTTTGGAGTCTTTCTATACTCCTGAGGAGGCTACTGAAATTGCTAAGAAATATTTGGAATTTGCAGGGGTCTCTAATGTTGAAGAAATCAATAAATACGACTATAAACAGCTTACAAAAGTGGTCAAATCCATTGACTCTTATGTAAGAGAGAGAAAATTTGGAATTTGCAGCATCAACCCAGTTGTGGATGGCGAATATTTAAAGGAATTTCCGTCGACATCGTCATTCGCTGATTTAGGCAAGCCAATATTGATCGGTTCCAATGCCAATGAGGCAAGAGTGTTCGGAAGTGTGATGAAAGGCTATAAGCATGACGAGGTGATGAGAAGAATTTTCCCATATTTCTCGGAGGAATACCGTCAGAAAGTTCTTGCCGCATATACTCAGAATCCTAAGACACGTGATTTCTGCGACATCGCCGGAGATATCATGTATAAGGTTCAGAAATATAATGTGGCGGATGCTATTTCAGTCAACAATCCTGTATATGTATATCAGTTCAACTACGCTCCAGTGATATTCCGTTTGTTCGGTTGGGGCGCATGTCATGTGGCGGAATTGCCTCTTCTTTTTGGCAATATGAAGCCGTGGTTCAGGATGCCATTGTATTTAGGAGATCAGACAACAGCCGCTGAAGTTGGAAAACGAATGCGTAAATACTGGGGTAATTTCATTTGGAGTGGAAATCCAAATTGTGCCAACGACGGAGACCAGCCAATGGAGGTTGTGTGGAACAAATACACGTCGACAGATAGAAACTGCATGAATTTCGGGAAGACCGATTCTTGCTTAAAAGATCAGGATGTTGAGACGATGCAGAAGCTCCAAGGTGAACGACATTTCTTTGTGAGGAAATAACGACTTTTTGCTGCGGAGGATTTATATTGGTAAGAGGTTAGAGTTAAAAGTTAGAGGTTAACGTTTAGGTTTTAGATAGGGTATGAGGAAATATAAGGTTGGTTTGGCATTAAGTGGAGGCTCAGTGAAGGGGCTTGCTCACTTGGGTGCGATAAAAGCATTCGAGGAGAATGGTATAGAAATAAATGTGATGTCAGGAGTGAGTGCAGGCTCACTCATCGCTGCTTTATACGCCGATGGAAACTCTGTGGAGCAAATCCTTGCGTTTTTCAAGAAAGCGAAGTTTTTTGACATGGTTGACTTCAATTTCAACATCTTTAAGGGTAAGGGTGGTGGATTGACCGCTGTCCGTCCGTTTAAGGAGAAATTGAAGAACATGATGCGTTCACGCACGTTTGAGGATTTGAATATTCCTATTGTTGTTTCTGCGACAGATTTGATAGAGGGGCATACGACCTATTTTTCTTCAGGAGAACTTATCGAGCCGCTTATTGCCTCTTCAAGTGTGCCATTGTTATTTAATCCAGTCAAGATAGACGGTAAATTATATATCGACGGTGGTATTATGAGTAATATTGCGGCGACTGTCTTGAGAGATGATTGTGAGTATCTGATAGGCATACATGTCAATCCGATATGCCGTCAGGAGGTGACGACAGGAATTGCTTCGGTATCCAACCGTGTCTTCGACCTTGTGATAAATGGAAGCAGTACAGAGTCGGAAAAGGCTGTCTGTGATATGATAATCAACACTGAGAAGGCATGCAAATACGGTATGTTCGGAACGGATAAAGCTGATGAAATTTTCAAGATAGGCTATGAAGCTGCAATGGAAATGTTGGTTAACCAAGGATGGGCAAAAAAACTAAAAAGTTGATAAATTCATGCGAATTGTTGATATCTGTCAGCTGATATATGCTATTCGACAGAAAAACAGCGTAATTGTATGAACATTTTGAATTAAGTACTGAATAGAATTAAAATAGAGTATTAACCTAATAAATTATATTAGATATGGATTTTTTAGAGCAATTTGTGACACTGACTGTAGCTACAGTGAAAGCCGACCGAGAGATGTCTCAAAAGGAAATTGATACAATTGTTTTGTTGGCAGAAGGTTTAAAATTGGACACAGAAGCTGTGGCAAAAGCAATAAAAACTAAGATGTATCAACATGACTCCGCAGAGGCAATTGCCAGAAGCGTCGCTGCAGAAAATAAACTTGTGATTATGCAGGCTTGTATTCTTGTAGCATTGGCTGACAATAAACTTAAGATGCAAGAGGTGGAATTCCTCAACAAAATCAATGCCGCATTTGGATTGCCTCAGGCTGCGTTTGTACTTGCTATTGCATCTGTCTGCCAGAATAATCCTCAGATTGAGATTGAAGGTAATGTGACAAATTCAGACAAGAAAGATTGATTCTGTCTTATTTTGTGACTTTTGATACATAAAAACACAGAGAATAGAAGTTCTCTGTGTTTTTTTCGTTTGCTCTTAAACCAATCATTCTGCCATTTTATATCATTGTTGTTTCTTTTTAAGTCAACAAAAAGGAGATGGTTCTCACCATCTCCCCAAAAAAACGTTGTTGTAAAAAAGTAGTT
>CAMJFV010000379.1 GCA_946405045.1 uncultured Bacteroidales bacterium
TACGGTGGAAGGATAGGCAAACATAGTTCGATAGTAAATCCACAAGTGACTATGGACGACCTGTTTGATTAAATTAAAATAACGATATTCTCCAAATTTTTCGTGGAGACGTGGCATTGTCGCGTCTCTTTACATTCTCCAAAAATCGTAGAAATTAAACCATTGTTCTGGGTATTGGCGGACAATGGTCTCCAATAGGTCTTTATATTCCTGCATCGACACGGATACTTTCTGCTTTCGGTTCGTCTCCTGTGCGGCGGACTCTGCTTTTCTGCAGATAAATCTGTATCTTTTGCCTGATTCTCTGACGGCAAAGAAATAGAATGTGTCGGCTCCAGTCATTGTGGCGATCTGGTGTGGACCGGGAGGGAATGGCGCGTCGTGGTCTAAGAACCGCACCGTCTTGGCATCCTCTTTTCTTATGAATCTGTCGCCCTGGAAACAGACGACTTCGTTGGCAGACAATGCGGATTGGATCTTGAAAATATGGTCGATATTCTCCATGGAGACGGGAATGACTCCAAACGTATTGGATCCCATCGCTGATTCCAACTTATCCTTAATCTTCTGATACTCAGCGTCTAGCATCACAACATTAAGTTTGGTGCCATACTCCTTCATAAACACTCGGCTCACCTCCCAGTTGCCGACATGCGCCCCGATCATAACGGCTCCCTTCTCTCCCCTCTTCAAATGGTCGATGAGGCAATCCATCCCGTCGAACGAGAACGAGAATTCCTTTTCCAATCCCGACGACGCCGCGATCTTGTCTATTATCACCTGTCCGAAACGATAGTAGTGCTGGAAGATTTTGCCAACTGTGCACAACACCGATTTTTTATGGATCCTACGCCAGTACTTCCAGCTTGCGGCTGTGGCTTTGGGTGCAAACGGCACAAAATATGGAACTACGACAAACAGGAACGCATACGCTGCGTTCAATCCTAAATGTTTGATCAGAAAGATGAAGAATCCGTATCCGAATGATCCTCCTCGTGTCTTGCCATTCCACTCGGCCATAAATAAAATTAAGAGTTAAAAATTAAGACTTTGATAAAAAAATTGGGCAGACGTGAATGTGCTGCCCAAATATAGAATCGTTTGATAATTCTGATTATGTGTAAAGACCACCGTTGACAGAGATTGTCTGACCTGTGACGTAAGCAGCCTCCTTAGTACACAAGAAGCCAACTACAGCGGCAACCTCCTCTGGCTCACCGAAACGGTTAGCTGGGATCTGCTTCTTCAACTCAGCCTCATCCAAATCCTTTGTCATGTCTGTGCGGATGAAACCTGGAGCTACAGCGTTAACTGTGACGTTCTTCTTAGCGACCTCCTGAGCCAATGCCTTTGTTGCTGCGATGATACCACCCTTAGCCAAAGAGTAGTTAGTCTGGCCAGGAAGACCCTTCAAACCAGATAGAGAAACCATATTCACGATACGGCCGAATTTCTTTCTCACCATTGGCTGAAGAAGAGCGCGAGTGACGTAAAGGAATCCGTTGACAGTGATGTCGATAACGTTTCTCCAGTCCTCATTTGTCATGAACACCATAATCTGGTCGCGACGTATACCTGCATTGTTGACCAATACCTCTATATATTCATCCTTGTGAGCCTCCTGCCAAGCTGTGATCGCAGACTCTGTAGCCTCACAATCAGCCACGTTGAACTTGATGATCTCACCGTCGCTACCCTTTTCTCTTACCATAGCCAAAGTGTTTAGTGCCTCGGCTTCATTTGATTGATAGTTGATAAGCACGTAGTAACCCTGCTCTGCCAACTTGACTGAACATGCTCTACCGATACCTCTCGAACCACCTGTTACAAGTGCTACTTTCATATTCTATTTCTTGAATTTCCGTGAAAATATCCGCAAAACTACAAAAAACATTTCAGTTTTGAAAATTCTATGCCCCAACTGCACGATTTTTTATAAGATCCATCGTGCAAACGACACTAAATGCACAACTCCTTCTTCCACTTTTACATCTTCTGTCTCTTCACGTGTTATGATATAACCTTCTGACAATGAATATGCTTTCATTGCGGAACGGATGCCTTCCAATTCTCTCTGACGCGTCTTCTCTTCCTGCATCGACACACAAACCTGATAAGCTTCCGTTATACGAAGTCCTTCACGCACAATGAAATCGCATTCATTTCCGTCATTATGATAAAACAGCTCTTTCCCTCTACGTCGCAACTCAATATACACAGCATTTTCAAGTCGGCTTCCTTCATTTCCACTGAAACTGAACCCTATAATGCCAACAAGTGCATTGTCTATAAAATATATTTTCTTAGGACTTTTTATCTGCTCTCCCACCTTGACATCATATTTCGGCAACAAACCAACCAAATATGTCTCCTCCAGATAAGAAATATAGTCTTTTACAGTCTCCGAACTCTTCAATCCAACAGATTTTGCCACGGAATTATATGTAAACAGATGTGTTGCATTGCTTATCAAGTAATAAACAGTCTCCTTCAATGGTTTATCAGACATCAACCTGTATCTTACTATGATATCACGATATATGATGTCGTTATACAATGATTTCAAATACTCCACATTCTTGCTTCTGAGATATTGGGGAAATCCGCCATCTTTAAGGTAATCTTTCTGAACATTTTGCAACATGGCACGTCCTTCTGTTGTGTAAAACGAATCACGTGTCACCTTAACTCCCAACAATTCCATATACTCACTCATAGAGAATGGATAAACCTCTTTACTGACATGACGACCAGTGAGAAGTGTGCCAAGTTCACGACTTAACATCTTTGCGTTGCTTCCCGTCACAATAACTTTATTGCCATGCTTATACAACCTGTCAACAAAACGTTCCCAACCGTCAACCAGCTGAATCTCATCAAAATAAAATGTATGCTGCACCCCAAAATCCTCTACAAACACATCATAGAGCAATTGGAAATCATCCACAGTAAAATGAAGAAGTCGGTCGTCGTCAAAACTTATAAAATAATCTTTCTAAGAAGGATTTGATAG
>CAMJFV010000380.1 GCA_946405045.1 uncultured Bacteroidales bacterium
AACAGTTCGGATATCCCGATGTTTGAGTTAAACAATGAGTTGCATCAGGTAAGAGATGCGTTTGGAAGATAAAAGATAATTTTAGACAATTATAAAGCTATATGAAAGCTAAAAATATTGCGATCCTGCTTTTCTCAGCAGTCTTAGGTTGTGCTGTGGCAAAGACTTATTCTAATCGTCAAAATGATGATCAGAAAATATCCGATGTCAAAAGTGAAAGGAAAGCTGGCGTAAAGGAGAATGTTAAGAGTGAGACTGAGGCGGCAGAAAGTTCTGTGGCTGAGACGGTCAATGCGGAAAATGTGAAACCTTCCTACATGGAGTACGCTTCATTGCAGAGGAGAGGAGTTGTCGGCGTGTATGGCGGCAACACTATAGACAATCCAGAAGACAATATCTTCGAGGTGTCAATCCCGTCGGCTTTGTCATCAAATGACAAGGTTGTGCTCAGCTATGATGTAGAGGGAGTGGCTGGAGCTTCAGGAGTGGCATTGAGCATCAACGACCGCACTGCTTTGGGTGGTATGATCGCATACTCTTCAGATAAAGTCACAACAGTGAGCGAGGAAATTGATGCAGCATGGCTTGTGAAGGGCAAGAACAGATTCATGTTCGCATTGCCAGACAGTGCTAACTATGGCTATAAGATTTCCAATTTGAAAGTCGCAGTGAAATCAGACGCTGCGAATGGAAATGTTGTCGCAACTGCATCAGCCATCGACGGACAGGTATATGTCAAAGGTTTTGTGAAGAACGCAAAGGCAAAATCTGTCAATATCGCAGGCAAGGAGTATGAGCTTACACAGGGAGCGTTCGAGGCATTGATCTCGGGCGACGACAAGACGGTCTCAATCACATGCGGAAATGAGAGCAAGACGTTGGATGTGACAACTGTGCCAGGATGTACTGCGTCTACACGATTGATGTGCTCCAACAAAGCGGAGAAGCAGACTCAGAAAGAGTTTTCATTAGCGAAGAAAGAGAACAATAAAGTTGAGAATGTCGCTGCAACATTGGATGTTGACAGTGGCGTCGCCAAGCATGATATGAAGATCACAATGACCAACTTGCGCCACAAGGACTTGCCGGCATTGGATCTAGGAATGACCAACGTGACAGATGGGGTAGAGGGCTACCGATTCTTGCCTCACGGAACACATTTTGAAGGCGACGGTGCTGTTGTCAGCCTGAAGTATGACAGAACGAAGATTCCGAGCGGATATACGGAGAATGATATTCGCACCTACTATTTCGACCTTGACACCAAGCACTGGGTGGCGTTGAAGAGAGATTCGATCGACAAGGAGAACAACCTGATCGTGTCACGCACCAACCACTTCACAGATATGATCAACGGTGTGATCCAGGCACCAGAGTCGCCAGAGACACAGGGCTTCACACCGACAATGATGAGTGATCTCAAACTTGCCGATCCTACAGCGAAGATCCAGAGCATCGCGCCTCCTACAGCCAACAACAGAGGTAGCGCGAACCTATCATACAGCTTTGAGATTCCGCCAGCACGACATGGCATGCAGCCAAGTCTTGGCATCCAGTACAACAGTGACGGAGGAACAGGCCTTCTTGGTGAGGGCTGGGATCTGAGTGTCCCAACAATCAGCGTCGAGACAAGATGGGGAGTGCCAAGATATGGAGAGAATGAGACAGAGACATATCTGATGGATGGCTCTATGCTCGTGTTGGATAACGGTGGAAAGAATTATCTTGCACACAGAGCAACAGAACAGATTAAAAGAGCGAGTGTTAAAAGAACGAATGGAGCTGTGATATTCCACCCAAGAAAAGAGGGATCGTTCTCAAAGATAGAGCGTTTTGGAAACAGCCCTGCCGAATACACATGGGTGGTGACAGACAAGAGCGGTACAAAGTACTACTACGGAAAGAAGAACGCCGATGGCAGTATGAAGGGAGTGTTGATGGGCAAAAACCACGAAGGAAAAGATGTGATCGCTGAATGGAAACTTGTACGAGTACAGGAGTTCCATGGCGATTGGATAGAGTATGAGTATGAGACAGCCTATGTGGATAAATTCTCAGCAAAGTCGTTGCGATTATCATCTGTCTCAGCGGGAAATTCAGGAGAAAAGGCTCACACAGTAGTCAGCTTCTCTTATGCTAATCCTGTATTTGATACGAACACAAAAAAACAGATCTCACCAAAGACAATTACAAGTGGACATTATGGCTTTTTGACAGGTCAGGATTATCTTTTGACGAAAGTTTCTGTCTTTTTTGAAAATGAAACGACGCCATTGCGATCTTATGAGTTCGACTATAAAAAAGGTATGTTTGAGACAGTCCTTTTATCAGCTGTAAATCATATGGTTGGAGAAGATACTGTGTCAAGTAACAGATTTGAATATCATGATAATGTTTCAAACAAGAAATGTTTTAGGGAAGAAAAAAAGTCTATTGATTTTGAAAAAGTAAATGGCGAAGATAAGGATAAAATTGAGGTTTATGGTCCAGAGTTTCTATCCGATTTAACTGGAAATTTATCTGCATTAGGAACTGCAAGTTCTTTGTCTGGTTCTATTGATGTTTATGGAGGAGTAGGTGTAAATGATGGAAATCTTTTGTCTAAATCGAATACGGGAGGAGTCTCATATACATTCAATTATTCTTCGTCAGCAGGAGCAATTAGCTATATGGATATAGATGGTGACGGATTGTCAGATATGGTTTTCAAGAATGGTAAAGACAAAAAAATATATTATAGACCGTGTTTGCAAGACACATCTTTTGGAAAGCCAATATTGATTAAAGAGATATCAGATTTGTCAAAAACAAGCACAATCACTCATAATATTGGAGGAAAAGGTCATATCGGACTTGGAGATCTTGTTGTGACTTTAGGTGGCGATTATGGAACATCTGAGTCTACCACAACTGTATATTTTTCGGATGTGAATGGAGATGGCTTGGTAGATTTTGTCAATGAAGGAAATGTATTGTTTAATCAATTGAAATGGAGTGAACAGGACAACCGT
>CAMJFV010000381.1 GCA_946405045.1 uncultured Bacteroidales bacterium
GTGAGCACAGCGGTAGCGGTTACTATTACAAATTCGTTAAGGGACATATCGAGATCGCTCATATCAACAGATGTATCGGTTCTTCTGTCCGTGCTGTCGTAAGCGGTGACTCTTGCGGATTCTTCCCTTCATACACTGTAAACTTCTATGGCATTGACAGCACTCTTATCGACTCTCAGATCGTTAGAAGAGGTTCTGCTGCCATAGCTCCTCAGGCTCCTGCTGTGAAAGGATTCAAATTCATTGGATGGAGCGACTCTTCGTTCACATACGCATTGTCTAATATCAATGTTTACGCTAAATATGAAAGACTTGCCGTTTGCGGACACGATGTTGTTGATCTTGGTTTGCCAAGCGGTATGTTGTGGGCCACTTACAATGTAGGTGCGACAAAGCCTACTGAGGTCGGTGATTACTTCGCATGGGGTGAGACTTCACCTAAGAAAAACTACAATTGGAGCAATTACAGATGGTGTTCTGTCGACTCTACTGGCGCTTTGAACAAGTTCACTAAGTATAACAAGATCGACAGCACGACTGTTTTGGCCCCTGAGGATGACGCTGCTACTGCAAACTGGGGATACGCTTGGAGAATGCCGACTATGAAAGAGTCTGACGAGTTGGTCAAAGGCTGTACTTGGGATTGGACTAAAGACTTCCAGGGTTCTAAGGTCGCTGGTATGGTAGGTACTTCCAAGACTAACGGAAATATCATCTTCCTTCCTATGTCTCATTCTTTCAGCGGCGACTCCATTATTATCGACAACGTTGATGACGGCTTCTTCTGGTCTTCTACTCTTTCCACTGTTGTAAACAACAACGGAAACGGTTATGACAACAAGAAGGGTGAGCACAGCGGTAGCGGTTACTATTACAAATTCGTTAAGGGACATATCGAGATTGCTCATATCAACAGATGTGTCGGTTCTTCTGTCCGTGCTGTCGTAAGCGGTGACTCTTGCGGTCAGATTCCTACATTATATACAGTAAACTTCTATGATTTGGATAGCACTCTTATCAAGAAGCAGATTGTAAGAGAAGGTACTGCAGCCATTGATCCTAAAGTCCCTGAAGTGAAAGATCACAAATTCATTGGATGGAGTGATACAACATACACAAATGTCAAGTCAGATATAAATGCTTACGCACAATATAAAAGAGTAGCTGTAAACGGTCACGAATTTGTAGATCTAGGTTTGCCTGATGGTACATTATGGGCTTCCAACAACGTAGGAGCAAAAGATCAAACTGATCTTGGCGAATATTTTGCATGGGGTGAGACAGCTTCAAAACCATACTACAGTCCAGAAACCTACAAATGGTGTACTGTTGATTCAACAGGTGCTATGGACTCGATATTAAAGTACAATTCCATTGACAGTATAACTGTTTTGGCCCCTGAGGATGACGCTGCGACTGCAAACTTGGGAGAAGGATGGAGAATGCCGACTATGAAAGAGGCTGAAGAACTAGTAGACGGATGTGATTGGTCTTGGACTTACGATTTCCAAGACACTAAGGTTGCAGGTATGGTCGGCACTTCCAAGACTAACGGAAATATCATCTTCTTGCCTATGTCACATTCAATGAATGGAGATTCACTTGTTGTCAAAATTGATGACGGTTTCATTTGGACATCGACTCTTTCTACAGTTGTTGGTGATGATGGCAACAACTATGACAACAAGAAGGGAATACATAGTGGAAGTGGATTCTACTACCGTTTTAACGCAATAAAAGATGATCATATCGAGATTGCCCATGTGAATAGATGGATAGGTGCGATTGTACGTGGAGTTGTGAATAATAAATAATACTGTTCACTTCACCATTAACGCTACTGGTCCTAAATTTTAACTTGATTAGGACTCACGTTATAACTTTAGAAGAGAGTGTATCGAAATAAAAAGTTGAGATACACTCTCTTTTTATTTAAAGAACTAGATGTAATCTGTATTTCAAAACAAAACGCCAAAAGCTAATTAATGCTTTTGGCGTTTTGTTTTTCCAATATCAAATTATCAATAATTATAGCTGTCCAATAGACTTTATTCAGTTTTCCCTGCTCTAAATTTGCAGTGATAGAGAGTCAGACCCTCCAAATTAATCAAACATGAGTCTTTTGCAATCTTCAAATATAGTTAGACGTTCATCATAACATATTATGTACACGCACGCCCGTGCGTCCGTCTCCGCATGTGTGATTATTAAAATTTGTATCCGATAAAAGGAATGTTTTTGCCAACAATATTTCCTCGTTTATTGAAAAGGAATACAGTAGGTGTGGCTTCGAGATTGTAAGTCACAGCACTTTTTCCATCTACATCATTCACACATATCCATGGATAGTGGGCGGCAACTTTTTCAAATGCTTTGACATCACGATCGAAACTGACATGATAAATCTCAATATCCGGATTTGCAATATAGTACGACTTAATCCTTTCCAAAACATCATGATCCATCTTCCTTAAATTCCAAAAAAGTAGAATCACATTCTTGTTTTTGATACTATTAAGACTAATTTTGTTGTGCTTGGCATTAGGAAGATTCAACTCCACAAATGTGGCTTTTTCTGAAAACAGAAGTCCATCTCCAACATTTTTCGTTGCTTTGTTAACTTTCTCTCTCGCCAATTTTTCAAGCAACAAGTTGGAATATACGTTGTCATGACGAATGATATCCCATCTGTTTGCAACAACAGCAAGCATAAGAAGATCTTCTTCGTCATTGAAATCGTATGGTTCAATTTCATAAATCAATTTGGTTGTCATTGCATAATATGCCGCAGGTGATACGGGATTCTCTTTCACTAATGAATCAGCAACTTGTCGGTATCGCATTACGCGATTATAAATTAGATTTTTTATCAAATCTTTTTTTTCTGGAGACTTGTCAAACATCAACATCAACGTTCTGATATATTCATTTGTTGCTCTTAAATGTTGACTTAACCTACATAACTGAATCGCATAATCGTCGCCAGTAAGAGTTAGTTCTCCATATAC
>CAMJFV010000382.1 GCA_946405045.1 uncultured Bacteroidales bacterium
TGTCAGCATTCTCAGCTCCAATAATCAAATCTGCGTCCGCTTTAACTCCTTTTGCTCCATCAGTTGTTATCAGAGTAAACTCTCCAGCTGTCAAATAAACATTGTTTCCTTTGATACAACGTCCTTCTGTATAGTCAGTAGATGTTTTTGAAGAACCTCCAAATCCTCCAGGACCTCCAAATCCAGAATTTCCTGTAGACGTAGTGGTGGTCGCTCCAGTGTAATAGCTTCCGTTGTTAGTGATCTTCACTACTCCACCCTCGACTGTAACATCTCCGTCAGCAGTGATTCCCTTTGACGCGATAGCGTTCTTTCCAAGGGGAAGATCAATACTTCCTCCTGTCATCTTCACTCCCTTATCTGTCTTGATCGCAGCAGAATAAGATGTATCGCCAGTCGCAATAATAGACGTACCGTCGATATTCATCGTAATCTCACCGCCATATATTTCAATATCCGAAGCTGCTGTCTTCATTCCTTTAGCTGCCGCACCAGTCATTGTGATATCTACTTTTCCACCCTTCACGACTATCGACGAATCTGACTTCAAACCCTTCACATCGTCAGTTGCGGAATTAAATACAAACTCTCCTTTCTCGATAAGGATCAACTCTGAAGCGTCAACTCCATCGCCTTCCGTACCAGAAATATCCAGTTTTCCGCCATACATTTGAAGGCCATCACTGTTCAATCCATCACTCTTGGCTGATATAATATTGACTGTACCAGCATAGAATTCCGTCTTTTTAGACGAGTTGATGGCATGCTTCGTGTTTCCTGATATGGTAAGCGTTCCATCGCCACCAAATTCTCCGAATTTCAGTTTGGATTTGGCATAGATACAACCCTTATATGCTGATGCAGATGCGTCAGAAAGAGTCGACTTTCCTTTCAATTCTATATTTGTGGCATAAGATTCGCCGTCGGTTCCAAGATTGATCACTATAGGAGACGACGTTGCGCTCGCAAGCGAAAGGTTGTCCATCACTAACGTGAAAGCTCTGTCAGGAGTGATAGAGAAGGAACCATCAGTCGTGTTACCGGAAAGATAATAAACGATTCCTTTCTTATCCTGTGCCGACGTGAATGACACATTCGCTCCGTCCACCGAATACGTCACCTTATCAAAAGAATAGTCGCTGACACTGACCTTATCTCCATCAAATGTGACAAAGATTGTGTCCGACTTCTCACTATTCCCATCCAAAGAGAAATCAGCATAAGAGATTTCTGGAACATTAATCTGTTTGTTGACATTTCCTGAGATATTCATCACACCGTCGACAAACTTAATAAGGCTGATATCCTCTATATTAAATGTTTCTGTAGAATTTTCAAGATAGATATTAATTTTATCCTGAGCAAACAACATCAAAGCAGCAAGCGAAGCTGCCGATAAAAGCAGACTCTTTTTCATAGCTTCTCGATTTTAAATGTTGAACCACCTATTTTCACGTAATATGTGCCAGCAGCCAAACCGCTCACATTTATGTCTCTCTTCTGAGACACATTCTGCGACATCACTACCCTTCCGTCGGATGAAATGATAAGGACATCAGCAGTACCGTCGACTTCTACATTTAAAACATCAGCCACGGGATTCGGATAGACCTTGATTTTTTCGTCAGAAACCTGAGCGACACCAGAAACCTCAATGTTTGAAAAATAAAGTTTCTTCAAATCATCAAGAGGAATCAACGTAATCTTATCTGTATTATCCCTCCGAATCAGAAGATTACGATTTTCAAAAGAGACATCACCAGTCTCACTAAGTGTAAAAGAATTCACTTCTCCACTTTTCAGCTCTGTCTTTACGACTGTGGCTGTTTTTGCAGACAATCCACAGCACGACAGACAAAGCAAAATGATTAAACTAACTTTATACATATCACCTAAAATAAATTATACAAGTCTTGATCGACTTAACAAAACTATCAAATCCTATTAACAATACATCGTCCGACAGCACATACAAGACATTTGCAATGCAATTTTGGTACGATTGTCACCCATATCCTTTGTAAAAACAGATACACACAAGGAAAAAACAAACGTAGTAAAAAGCCGTCATGACAAGCCTAAAATATGGAAAGCCATAAAAATTAGGAGGTTTGATACTCATTCATAAACAATAATTCATTATCTTTGCCCAGTAAAACAGATTTAATTTTAATACAAGTATAAAGATATGGCTTCACAGGAAGATGCATTCAAGGCATTAGTTTCGCACTGTAAGGAGTATGGTTTTGTATTCCCATCAAGTGAGATTTATGGAGGTTTGGCAGCCGTTTACGACTACGGTCAGAACGGTGTAGAGTTGAAGAACAACATCAAGAAATATTGGTGGGACAGCATGACATTGCTACACCAGAATATCGTAGGTATCGATGCTGCAATCTTTATGGAGCCAACTACATGGAAGGCTTCCGGTCACGTTGATGCGTTCAATGATCCTTTGATTGACAACCGTGATTCAAAGAAGAGATACAGAGCTGACGTACTAATCGAGGATCAGCTTGCAAAGTATGACGACAAAATCAACAAGGAGTGTGAGAAGGCAGCCAAGAAGTTTGGTGACGCATTCGACAAAGAGCAGTTCATCTCAACAAACGCTCGCGTAAAGGAGTACGCAGAGAAGAGAGATGCTCTTCACGAGCGTTTTGCAAAGGCTCTTAACGACAACAACCTTGACGAACTAAAGCAGATCATCCTTGACGAGGAGATCGTTTGTCCTATTTCAGGTACAAGAAACTGGACTGATGTTAAGCAGTTCAACCTAATGTTCAAGACACAGATCGGTGCAAGTGCAGACAACACTATGGACATTTACCTACGTCCAGAGACTTGCCAGGGTATCTTCACTAACTTCTTGAATGTACAGAAGACTGGCCGTATGAAGGTTCCATTCGGTATCGCACAGATCGGTAAGGCATTCCGTAACGAGATCGTGGCCCGTCAGTTCATCTTCCGTATGCGTGAGTTTGAGCAGATGGAGATGCAGT
>CAMJFV010000383.1 GCA_946405045.1 uncultured Bacteroidales bacterium
AACTACCTTCAACGTCTTGTCTCCTTGCAGCCAATCGAAATCTGCCGACGTATAGATACCAGCAGACAGATGTTTCTCCTCTCCATCTTTGTTTATTATTGTGACATAGTTCACAGTCAGATCAGCATTAAGAACGACGTTGCTATTCTCCGACACAACTATCACATCTGTAGTATTATTGGCATTGTTGACAAGAATGGATCCTGTTTTGACCTCAGCACCAGACAATCCGATAGAATTCTCACTGTTAAGATTCAGTATTCCCTCGTCGACAATATACTTGCCAGTGAACATCTTCGCATCCATATCGATATCCAATGTTCCTACATTCTTCTTGATCACATTTCCATCTCCGACGATTTTTCCTCCTTTCAGTGTCAAATGATGGTCGGAAGATTTGCCTACAGAGACAGATGCGTCTCCATCTATTTCAAGTTTTCCTATCGTCAACTCAAAAAGCTGAGTGCTGGATGCAACACTTATTCCTCCATTATTGATTTCAACATCCGATAATGAAGAGTTTCCACGCACACGTAGTTTGCCATCGTTTGTGAACTCAACTCTCTGGTCATAGTTGCCATTGATATCAACCTCGCCATTGGTGATTTCTGCAGTATCTATACCCGTCGGCAACACTCCTCCAATCCAATTTCCAGCGTCATTCCAATCTGAATTCTCCGCACCACGGTTGAAGACTCTGCGTACAGGCTCACGTTTCACCACTTCACCTGCGACATATATATCTGGCTGAGCAATATTATCAACTCCTCCACCTATATAGTTCGACAAATGTGGAGGTTGGTTGTAAGACGTGTTCTGCCATGCCACTCCAAGACGGTATACATAATCGTGCATAGGAGTGAACAGACGATACTTGGTCTCAATTGTAGTAGTATAGATATTGATTTTGCTTGGGTCATTCGCGTCATACAGGATCACCTCCTCACGCCAGTCGCCAAGGATGTCGGCAATCAGACATGGAGTAGATTTTGTTGAGTTGCAAGACGATCCGTTGCCATAACTGCCCAAAGCCACCATGTCCTGCTGTTTCTTTGAGGTAGGATTATATTTGGAGATCATAGCGGCAGTGCCCTGACCATCAAAAATCTCATCCTGAAGATCACCGTCCCAATAAAGACGGAAGTTGGCACTCGAGCGAGATCCTACCTGTTGACCAGCCTTATTATAGTAGTAGCCATCAGCTGAGCTGCAAAATTCAAAACCAGGATTGTTAGGATCGACATCAGCGGCAAAGCCACGTCCGACATCAGTGCCTGTTTTCTTTCCAAACACCACATTATTGGTACGCAGATTTCTCAACTCATATCCATACGCACTACCTTTATCCTCATGGACAAACCATCCATAGAAATCATTGTCATCTGGGAACATACGGCTGACATGCATAGCGTCACCATGTCCGTAGCCCGTACGACTGTACAACCTACCATCGTGATCAATGGTAGCGCTGCCGTAAATTATCTCATCGAAGCCATCATTATCCACATCTGCGACAGAGACATTATGGAATCCCTCTCCATACGCGCCCTGTCCGCTTGTCGGCGAATCATGGAACCAACGCTGGACAAGTTTGCCATCAATAAAATCGTAAGCGGCGATTGTAGAGCGTGTGTAATATCCACGACACATCACAACACTCGGATGCTGGCCATCCAGATAAGCAGTGCAAGCCAAGAATCTGTCTACACGGTTGCCATACTTGTCTCCCCAGTTTGACACTGTTCCCCTACTGGGATTATATGCCACGGTGTTGATTTCTGCACCTGACAAGCCATTAAAAACAGTCAAGTATTCAGGTCCGGAAAGGATATATCCGTCGCTGTTTCTATAATTTGCATTAGGGTTGTCATTCCCCATAAGCACATATTTGCCTGTGCCGTCCTTTGTTCCAGGAGCCGTTTTCATCACCACCTCACATTTGCCGTCTCCGTCATAATCATACACCTGGAACTGTGTGTAGTGAGCTCCCGCACGGATATTCTGGCCAAGATCAATACGCCAAAGCATCGTGCCATCAAGTTTATAGCAATCCAAGTAGACATTGCCCGTCGTGCCACTTTTAGAATTATCCTGAGCATTGTTTGGATCCCACTTCACGAAAAGTTCGTATTTGCCATCACCGTCAGCATCACCCACACTCATATCATTTGGAGTGTACGAGCATCCGCCTGTACCATTGGAAGGACGAGATAGCTGGATGCTTTTCCACCAAGAAGACCAAGGTCTGCAAGCATCACTCGACTCAACCTCTTTTCCATTCTCCACCGTCTTCACAACATAAGAAGAAGATGCAGATCCGGCATTATCCAAAAGATTCGTCGCACCTGTGATTGGCTGAGCATTCACAAGTGTACCGTCTCTATAAATATTGAAAGCTGTGGTCTTGTTATCCGTACCTAGGAAACGCCAACTAACAAACACACCATTGTCAGTCTTTACGGCATGCAGCCCTCTGTCGAGGGCTTCCATTTGTCGTGTTGCTGACAAATTGGAAGCTGACAGAAATGTTGCAAAAATTAATATTTTAACCCTTTTGTTCATTAGATGTGTATCAGATAGAGATAATAAATAGTGTTTTATTCACTTGCAAAGATCGGCATTATATATGTCAAAAGAGCCCTAAAAAGTACCAAAGAAGATTGTGAAAAGTTTCAATACAATGATTTTTTCACGAATTCATCGGATATTTTAAATAAAAACAAAAAAACGCACCGACAAAAGCCGATGCGTTTTGTATAATGTTTGTATTTGAATACTAATACAAAAGTGGTTTCAATTTTGCGAATCTAGTATGTGTACCTTCTCCACCTTGGAAATCTTTGACAACAGATGGACTTGCCAATGTATAATTAGGAGCAGTACCGTCGCAAACAAGTATCGCAACGACACTTTCTGGATTTCTCTCTGCCAACTCTTTATCTACCGGGGCATAACCCATTGTACCGAATCTCATCAAATATATACTTCCAGAAGCTTC
>CAMJFV010000384.1 GCA_946405045.1 uncultured Bacteroidales bacterium
AGCACTCTCACATCCAGTCGTCTTATCTTTGATTACAACTTTCCATGTAGCAGACTCACTGACTTTTCCAGCAGATATTGACAATGTTTTCGATGTTTCTGAACCGTATCCTGAATCATTCCAGTTATAGTCATACTTAGTATTGTCCGCAGGTGTCGGTGTGAATGTTGTTGTTTCACAAGCATCATCAGCAGACAATGAAACCACTGGCAATGAATTAAAGTCAACTGACAAAGATGCTTGGTTTGTACAACCATTTGCATCCTTAACATAAACGGTATGACTTCCAGCCTCAGTCACAGAAAGTGTGTTTGTCGTGCCATATGCGATCTCACTATCCCACTTATACTCTACTGAAGATGTTGATGTAGCGGAAAGGTTCGCTGTAGCACCAATACAAACCTTAGTGTAGTCAAGAGTGATATTTGGAATATTCTTTGCTGACACTTCGATTGAAGCTTCATTTGTACAATTAGATCCCATTACCACATCGACAAAATATTTGCCAGCACTGCTTACCGTCAATGTGTTGCTTGTGCCAAGACACGTTTCCTTTGCACCTTCTTTATACCATTTATATGTATAACCAGCATTCTCTGTTGCTGTCAATACAGAATTCTGCTTCACCGTCGTACCATCGACACATAATGAAGAAGACTCCTCTACTTCAAGAGTTGGTCGTCCAGCCGCAGACATTGTGGCCTTTATCTCTGAAGATTCTGCACAAACACCATTTTTTACAGTCGCAGAAATGTGATATACATCACTCTCGTCACTAATAAATTGAGTGATCTTACCGTTAGTAATTGTAGCCAGAGTCTTGTTCGCTACATCATCGCCCTTCCATATATATGCTGTGACATTTCCTGCAACATTAGAAACTGTAACGACAGCATCATTACCTGGACATACTTTCACGTCCTCAGGAGAGAACTCAGCATATGAAGCGAGATATGACGTTGCCGATTTAGAATCAGGAGATTTGCTTTCACATTCAGTGAGCGAATTCTTCACCTTGACATACCATGTCTTCGACAATTCAGTATAAGGGCTTACTGCAGTCAATGTCTGTATATTGTTTTTAGCAGTATTTTCTGCATAAACACCTGTTTTTGTCTCACTCCACAAATACTGGATGTTCTCAGTGACAACAGTTTCTCCTACCTTAGCAGTAGCTGTGAATGTAACGTCTCCACATGCATCTGATGCAGCAAGTTCGACTGTCGGATTTGCATTGACAACAAATTCAAAATTCTTGCTTTCTGTCAATCCACACTCATTCTTCACTTTATACGTGAATGTATAAGTGTTGGCTGTCAAATTCTTGATATAGTCGGAAGTGACCGCGTCATCTCCATTATACCAGCCCTGCTCTCGTGCAGGAGATCCAGCATCGGCATCATTCCATGTCAAACCAGGAGTTGGCAACTCGACATTTGTCGCGCCGACACATACTGCTGACAATGTGACATCACCGATAGCAGGTGCAGAATAGACATCAACTGTAGTCGATGCGTCTTTCTCATCACAAGCTCCATTCTTGACTGTCACGACATAAGTCGTCTTTTCTGAAATTGCAGGAAGGGTGATCTTCTTTCCTGTTACGTCATAAACATATGCAGTCTGATCGAGAGCGACTCCATTCGCAGTGATCTTTGTGATTTCACCTGTAATGCTTGTCACATTCAGTACAGGCCGGATATCTTTACAGATTTTCGCTGTCTGTGGAGTCAGTGCAATTGCAGACGCAGCAGAAACCTCAACAGCCTGAGCAAGTTCACGTTCAGCCGTTCCACAACCGTTTGTGACAACATATTTCAATGTATAGTTGCCAGGTTGTAAATTGTTGTTTACAAAATCCTTCCAGACTCCACCATCATTGTATTTCCAACCTTCAGAAGTGATCACACTTCCGTTGGCCACAGAAGATACAGTCGGCAAAGCGAACGAACTGCCCTCACATACAGCAGACGGTGCTGTCAGATCTGAAATTGCAGGAGCAGCGTTTATTGTCAAAGTATATGTCAAATCCTCTGTCTTATCTTTTGTACAAGCATCATTGACAGTAACCTTGTATGTGTATGTGCCAGCCTCATCTACCGCAGGTGTATGGCTATTACCTGTTGGCAATGCACTTTTATCAGCTGTTGGCAATGTCCAGGTATAAGTCAAGCTACCTGCAGCTCCATTTGTTGTTGCATTGACTGTGATAGCTGACAAACCAGACAGATTCTTCTTACATATTGTCTGCGACGATGATGCAAGAGACGCAGCTGTCCATGTGTACTCTTCAACTTTGAATGTCTTCGCTTCACTTGTACAACCATACTTGTCAGTCACTGTTGCTGAATAATTGCCCTTGCCAAGTGAGAACACATTACTTGTCTGAGATGTTGTTGATACATTATATGTATAGTCACCCTCTGTTGGTGTTGCTAGTGACAAAGAGAATTCAGCCTTGGCATCCACACATACCGTCTGGTTTGCAATAGTATTAAGCACTGGCAAAGAATGAAGCTCAACTGAGAATTTCTCAGATGTAGCCTTACAATTATTGTCGTCTGTCACTTCCACTGTATAATCACCAGCAGTTGTGACATCTATCATAGCTGTTGTCGCTGTTGTGCTCCACTTGTAGCTCTCATACTCATCTGATGTCTTCAATGTCAATGCTTTTCCATCAGCACACAAATAATCATTTGCATCAACCTTGACAATCTGTGGTGTTGGCAATGAGTGGAACTCAACTGCAATTGCAGATGTTGTTTTTGTACAGTTCTGTGCAGATGTCACTTTCACTCTATACTCTCCTGCATCTTTCGTATTGATAGAAAGACCTGTTCCAGCAGAAACGAAAGTTGTTGATGTTCCAACCTTCTTCTCCCATTCGTATGTATAACCATCAACCGTATTAGTCAAGTTCAATGTAGCATCCTGGCCAACACATGCCTTTGTGTACGATATTGTAGGCATAGTGACATCAGAGATTGTT
>CAMJFV010000385.1 GCA_946405045.1 uncultured Bacteroidales bacterium
GCTGATAGGATTTGCCAATCAGAGGATATTGCAGCATTTCATTCCGCAATTGAAATCGAACGGAGTGATCTTTGTGGTCGGGTTGCAATTCTTTTTGTCGTGGGCTTTATTTGCGATTTTGTTCAATTTCACAAATGAGTTACAATACGGATTTTGGGCAGGTACATGTCTGCTGCCACTCCTGTTTTATCCGCTTTTTGTGATCACATACCATAGTTATCTCAACATCCCGGCTGAGATATATAAGATAAAGGTATACAGTGAGAATGAGACATTTGAGCCTCCACATGCGGAGTTGGATATCAGCAGAGTGATGGTAGTGGGAATTAATGTTTCGAAGTATGTAGGCGACGAGAATGAGGTGATAGTAAACAGTAAGGCTCTGAAGACATTCGTGTTGGGTGAGTGGTTTGGAATGATTATAAACGATTATAATAAGCAGCATTTGGATAATCAGGTCGAGTTGTTTGATAAAGAGGGATCTTATGGCTGGATTTTTTACACTGAGAGATCTATCTTGAAATCAAGACTATATTTGGATCCAGACTTGACGTTTGAGTCTAACGGCTTGACACGCAACTGTATGATTGTTGCGAGAAGAGTGAAAAATGTGAAGTGAAAAAAATTAAAGTGAAAAAGAGGAGTTTGAAATTATGAATATTGTTTTTAAGCCTGTCAATTGGATGCAAGGTATGAGCGTGTCATCATCTCATTTCATTGCAACCGAGAATTATCTGATGGAGCGCCTGATGAAAAATACGGAGGCTCTACAGAACAAGTATGCATACGGTATGCTTCCAATGGAAAAGTTTGATGAGAATGGGGAGCAGAAGAACCTTTATTTGAATGGCAAGGGCGATGGAACACGTTTGGTCTTGAGTTCATATCATGGAATCACCAAAGGCGGATATTTGATAGACATTACACCAGCCCAACCTGTTGTTTGTGAGTGCAGCTCGGAGATAGATACGGTTGAACAAGGTTGGGATATAGTGTTGTCTGTGGCTCCATTTGAGAGACGTCCTTGTGGAGAGCCAAATATGCAGGAGACACCTCCACGCTATCCGTTTGTGGATCCTGGATATAAGTTGTCTATAATAGAAAGGGAAAAGGAGATAGTAAACGAATACGGTCCTTTTGATGTTGTGGTAGGACTGTTGAAAAAGAAGAATGGTGAGCTTGTGATTGATGAGAGTTATCTGGCTCCTTCATTATCAATGTCTTCCAATGTGAAATTGAGACGATGCTTTGATATGTTTTCCCAATATATGTCGACGGTGAAAAATTCTTTGGCAGTCATTTTCAGCAAAGCATACTCTTCAAATGCCAACAAGTCGGAATGCTTGGAGAACAGTTTGGTTTTCTGCAAGGAGCTTCAGAGGGCTGTCGCAGACATAGAATACAAATGGCATAATTGCGGATTGTCGTTGTCGCCATACCAGATAGCTGAATTGTTCGGTGGAATGGCAAATTCCGCGTCGCTTAGCTTCTTGTTCATGTCTAAGTCGGGTAAGGATGATTTGCTTAAATATTTCCACGAGTGGAACGGCATCACACCGTCTGCTTTTGAGGCTATATTGGACAATGTTGCTTCCGGTGTGTTTCATCAGAACAGAATAGATGTATCGATGTTGTCAATCAATATTATGTTGAAGACATTGGCGGAACTGTTGGTCAAACTGAGTGAACTTGAGTATGTCGGTCAACGCAAAGAGAGCATGGTCATTTCTGTCACATCAGCGAAAGACGGCTCTGACCAGGGAAAGAAATCAAGTTGGCTATTGTAGTGGTAGAGCATGGATTCGGTTAACGACGTAATAGCAGGCAAGAATACACTATATACGGATTACCGTGCAGAGTTTGTCGCTGCGTGTCTTATCGAAAATGGTTTTGATCCGGAAGAGATCAGGATCATTCGAGAGGGATTGTCCAAAGGCGGAAAGAATATCGACAAGATAGTCTGGGAAAATTCTTTTGATAGATTCTCTAAGTATCTTACCATATATTCCAGAAAAAGGGATTTGTATGAATCCTTGCCTGAAGGTCTTTTTCACAAACGTATGGATATCAGCGACAAAAAAGACAAGGATGCAGTCATCGACTATATCAGACATGAGCGACAGGTGGCGTTGAGCGCGACGTACTTTTTCAGACCGTTTGAAATGTCGATAGACAGGATGCTTGTCGAGGCTAATCTGTACGAGATGAGGCTGGAGAAGAGAGACAAGCACGATGATTTCATACGTTTGCTTGGATCTGTTTGGCAAGTGTTGCAAGGAATGCCGTTGGATAAAGCTCTTTTCGCAGTCTCTTTATTTTCGCAGGCATATCGCTTAACCAAACCGGAACAGATAGCAGAGATCCTCTCGGTATTTTTTGATTGTGAGGTCAGTATAGATTTGTCGTATAAATGTTTGACATTAAACACAGATCAGTGCGATTGGGTGTTAGGGGAGAATCAGTTAGGAGTATCGACGGTGCTAGGCGGAGAAATGACGGATTGTTTCCCTGTGATGAATGTACGGATAGATTCGTTGCCTCCGCAGTATAAGGATCTGATGTTTGAAAATACTTCGGCATATAGTAAATTTATGGATATCATGGATTTGTTTGTGCCTGCCGATACAGAATTGAATATAAATATCAATGTGGCTAAGGATGGTCTTGCATTCTTGTTGACAGATGAAGACGGGTCTGCACCGCTTCTTGGCTACTCAACTATATTGTCATGAAAGCTTTAAATGAGAAAGAGGCAGTACTTATGCATATTAAGTTTGCTGCTTATATGATGTTTTTGATTGTCTTGACATTGTTTTTCGTCTTCTCCTTCTTGAAGACATCAGAGGCAGAGATTGCGGAAATCAATTTGAAGACTGGCGACTGTGATAAGATCTACAGAGTGCAGATGGAACTGTGTGATGATATCGATGATCTTTTTACACGATACAAGTCCTTCGATGTCTCTGAAGATGTGAACTCGGAAT
>CAMJFV010000386.1 GCA_946405045.1 uncultured Bacteroidales bacterium
CTGTCGGACCATACAGCCAGGCAATAGAAGCAGGTGATATGATTTTTGTTTCTGGCCAGTTAGGATTGAATCCTGCAGACGGCTCTTTGTCACCAGACGTGGTAGAGCAGGCAAAACAGTCATTGAAGAATATCGGTGAGATCTTGAAAGCTTCTGGATGCGATTATTCAAATGTTGTGAAGACGTCGGTTTTCATTACAGATTTGAGCGCATTTGCCGCAGTTAACGAAGTGTATGCCACATTCTTTAGCAAGCCTTATCCTGCTCGTTCGTGTGTAGAAGTCTCTAAATTGCCTAAGGGCGGACTGGTTGAAATTGAGTGTATCGCTAAAAAGTGAGATATTATGCCAAATAATGCATATAAATAGTATGTTGTTGGGCATTTTCTTGTTTTTTATAGTTATTTTATTGTGAATATTATTATTTTTGCATAAGAACTACATAATAAAATAAAAGGATTATGGATAAGGACAACTATGTGATAGAAACAAGTTGGGAAGTCTGCAATAAGAATGGCGGTATTTATACGGTCTTATCCACACACGCCAAAGCGTTAGGGGATATACTTGGAGACCATTTGATTTTTATCGGACCTGATTTCGGAAACGAAGACAACATATATTTTAAGGAAAACAAGACAGCTCTTAAGTCTTGGAAGGCAGCTGCCGCAAAAGAGGGGTTGGCTGTACGTGTCGGCACTTGGAATGTGCCAGGAAATCCTTTGGTTATTTTGGTTGATTACAAACCTTTCTTTGCAGAAAGAGATGCTTTCTATGGAGAGATGTGGAAAAAGTTCGGCGTCAATTCTCTTGGAGCGGTTGGCGACTACCACGATTGTGCCGTATTTGGTATGGCAGCAGGAAAGGTTGTCGAAAGTTTTGTGAATTTCAATAAATGTGCAGACGCAGGTGTTGTCGCACATTTCCATGAATGGCAGGTTGCATCAGGATTATTGTATGTAAAGAGTCGTTGTCCACAGGTTAAGACAGTGTTCACTACTCATGCCACTACAACTGGCCGTTCAATCTGTTTCAATAATAAGCAGCTTTACGCATATTTCACAGCCTATAACGGAGATCAGATGGCTGGCGAACTAGGCGTCGCAAATAAGCATTCGATTGAGAAGGCCGCTGCACACAATGCGGATTGCTTCACTACCGTATCAAACCTTACTGCTGATGAGTGCAAGCAGTTGCTTGATATTCCGGCATTTGTAACTCCAAACGGTTTCGAATCTGATTTCGTGCCAACAGGAGACAAGATGGAAAAGGCTCGCAAGAATGCCCGCAGCAAAATGACAAAAGTTGCTGAGGCTTTGTTGGGTTATAAACTGCAGAAGAATGCTCTTTTCATCGCTACAAGCGGTAGATTCGAGTGGAGAAACAAAGGTATCGATGTCTTTGTCAAGTCGTTGAAACAGTTGGATGAGAATCCAAACTTGGATAGAGAGATCGTTGCATTTATAATGGTGCCATCCTGGGTTAAGTGTCCACGCACAGATTTGCAGGAGAAACTTAACAGTAAGGGCAAGAATCAGTTGGATTGGAAAGTTCCAACTCATGAGGTGAATGAGCCATGGAATAATGAGATTCTTAATGCAATTGGTAATTATGGCCTTGACAATCAGGAGAACCATAAGGTGAAGGTTATTTATGTACCTTGTTTGCTTGACGGCAATGATGGTATATTTAATATGAGCTACTATGATCTGTTGCCAGGTCTGGACTTGACAGTGTTTGCGTCATACTACGAGCCATGGGGTTACACTCCATTGGAAAGTGTGGCATTCGGAGTTCCGACAATCACCACAGACAAGGCAGGATTCGGATTGTGGGTAAAGAAAGAGTCGAAAAAGTCTGATTCAATCAGCAACGGTGTGGCTGTTATCAACCGTACTGATTTCAATTTCGATGAGGTTGCTTCACGTATTGAAAATGAGGTTGTTGCATTCTCAAAGATGAAAGACGCGGATGTCTCTAAAACATCGGAGAAATCAAAAGCGTTTGCTGACAAAGCTTCATGGAGCAAATTTATCGCATCCTATGTTGAGGCTTACGACAAGGCATTGGCTAAAGGTGCGAAGAAGAGTGCTGTGAAGAAAGCACCGTCTGCAAAACAGACAACTGAGACAGACGAGAAACCGAAACGTCGCAGCTGTGCGAAGAAAAAATGAGAGTTAAATAAAGAAAATAAAGTATACTAAAAATAAGTGTTATGAAAGTTAAGACTAGCAACACAAATCAGTCTGCTTGGAGAGAACTTACTACTACAGCTAAGATTCCTGCAAAGCTTGAGAAGCTACAGACTTTGGCAAAGAACCTATGGTGGGTATGGAACGAGGAGGCTACTGATCTTTTCGAGAAGATCGACCCTGCAACATGGGAGGCATCTGGCAAGAACCCAGTTCTTTTCCTTTCAAAAGTGAATATCAAGCGCCTTAACGAAGTAGCAAAGGACGCTGATTTCGCGAAAGAGATTGATTCAGTGTACAAGAACTTCAAGGCTTACATGGATAAGAAGAACCAGGCTAGCAAGCCATCGGTTGCTTACTTCTCTATGGAGTATGGTTTGACTGACATTCTAAAAATCTACTCTGGTGGTCTAGGAGTGTTGGCTGGAGACTACTTGAAGGAGGCTTCTGACTCAAACATCAACATGTGTGCAGTCGGATTCCTTTACAGATATGGATATTTCACTCAGTCTATCTCAATGGACGGAGATCAGATCGCTGTTTACGAGCCACAGAATTTCTCTACTCTTCCACTAGAGCAGGTTAAGGACAAGGACGGCAACCCAATCATTCTTGAGGTTCCTTACTACGACCGTACAATCTACTCTAACATCTGGAAAGTGGCTGTAGGACGTGTTGATCTATATTTGCTAGATACAGACATCGAGCAGAATCCAGATTACGATCGCTCAATCACTCACCAGCTATACGGTGGAGATTGGGAGAACCGTTTGAAGCAGGAGTACTTGCTT
>CAMJFV010000387.1 GCA_946405045.1 uncultured Bacteroidales bacterium
ATAAAAAACTGGCAGGCAAACAGTTGCCGGAAGGAAGTCGTATCATCTCAGCAGTCAACTCAGGAGAAGAGTATCAGCTGACTGATTTGGATCCAGCACTTGTGTCTCGTTTCAACATCTACAATTTCCGTCCGACACCGTCAGAATGGCTTTTATGGGCAGCTGAAAATAAAGTAGACGAGAGGGTGATAAACTTTATCCAAGAACATTCGGATCAGCTTGATGGTGTGGCAACAGATATCGACAACGGATTAGAAAAGACTCCGGACAGACGTGGATGGAAAAGAGTGAGTGATCTTATTTCTGGAGTTTCTGATATAGATGCCATATACAAGAAGTTGATTTCAGGAATTGTAGGAAACCAGGCAGGATCTTTGTTTTTTGACTACATCAATAAAAAGACACTCCCGTCGGCAAAAGAAATCCTTTTGAATTACAAAAAGCATGAGAAAACGCTTAAATCATTACAACTCCATGAATTATCCATCGTGAATGAGTCTCTTTTCAGATTCATGGAGACGGGATTGAATGATGATAAGGATAAAGAGAAGGTTAAGAAAAGCCTTCCTGTCTACTTGGAAATGCTTGAAAGAGAGAAGAAAAATGAAGCCTTTGCTCATTGGTCATCTCTGTTCAGTGGAGGTAATTACCCCGATACTGTAATGTTTATTGTATCGGAAATGCCTGAATTATTGGTGAAGATTCAGAATTTTGTCGCTGGAATATAAGACGGAATTTATATGGATAAGTTGATTGCAAAAGATAGATTCAAACAGCTTGCGGATATGTGGTATCTCCGTGAGCCTGCTTTTTTTGCGGTCTATTGCATTAATAATCTGACGGAGAATCCATATATTAACTGTGCGATACGTTGTGGGCAAGGCAAAATAGAATACAACGCTGAATTCATAAATTCATTGACTGACAATCAGTTGGAAGAATTGATGAAGACGGAAATGATTCGCGTCTTCCTTAAACATCCATATTCACGTCGTCCTATAAATTGTCCGAATGAGAAATTGATTGCCGCCAGCGACATGACTCTTTATGGACATTATAAATTTGATGAATACAGATTTGTCAATCCTGCTGATTTCGGGCTTGAAACAGGAAAATTCTACGAATGGTATCTTGCGAATATCCCTAATGATGGCAGTAATGGAGAAGACGCCGACACGGATGACAACAGCAATAATGATGGCAAAAAATATGGATACGAGACAGATGTCCCAGGAAACATGTCGGAAAGAGCGGCATTGTGGGATGAAGACGATGAAAGATGTGACAAAATCAACGAACTTATAGAACAGATAAATTCATCCCATAGTTGGGGTTCTATTCCTGGAAATTTGACAGAGAAGATAGTCGCATCGTCGAAAGCTAAAATTGATTATAGAAAAACACTTTCAGGATTCCGTGCATCCATTCTCTCTAGCAAACGTCATCTGACACGAATGCGTCCCAACCGACGATTTGATTTCCAACAGATGGGAAGCAAATATGATCTGGAGACGCGATTGCTGATAGCTGTGGATACTAGTTTGTCAGTCACTCATTTAGAGTTGGCTAATTTTTACGGAGTTATTCAACGAATGTTCAGATATGGCGTCGCACAAATTGACGTCATACAGTTTGATTCTCAGCTACAGACACCACAACCAATCAGTTTGAAAGATGCCAAACACTTGAAAATTAGTGAAGTGAAGGGTAGAGAAGGAACAGATTTCCAAGTGGTCTTCGATTATCTACGAGAACATAATTTTTATGATGGAATGATAATTTTCACTGACGGTTACGCTACACAACCCAAAATAGAATTCTTCACAAGGACCAAATTCGTATGGGTACTTAGTGATGAAAAATGTTATGACGAACATAACGGTTGGATGAAGAAAATCGGAAGAGTCTGTTATATAAACGCAAAATAAAAAGACGTGGATCCCCACGTCTTTTATATTATCGCCAATTCTCAATCTCTATATCATTGATCCTTGCCATATGTTTGACATTGTCAGTAATCAGAGTAAGACTGTTCTCTACAGCGGAAACACCAATCAACAGATCAAAATCCTCAATTGGCATGCCCGCTTTTTGAAGACGAGCCTTTTCTTTTGCAAATCTTCTGATTGAATTAGAAATAGGAAGAATTGTCACATCATTTAAAAATTCGTTTACATTTTGTAGCTCCAAAACCTTTCGTTTGGATAGTTCAACACCAAACAATAATTCCGCAACCGTGATTTCTGATACTAATCTTTGTTTGACAGAAAGAGACTTAACAATCTTGTAAACATTCATATTTCCTTTTAAAATCTCGATACATGCACATGTATCTAACAATACTTTCATAAATTCAAATCTGAGTTTTTGGTTCTTGATTTATAAATTAATTCTTTGATTTCATCTCCGTTTTCTTTCCACATTCCAAAATAGTTTGGTAAATTTTCAGAATTTACGGATGTAACGTCACTTAAATCGTCATTCCTTTCTACTCTTAGAGACACAGGAACTAACTTGCTGAACACATAATCCAAGATGTCGTTCAGCTTTTCTGGGTCTAAGGCTTCAAGTTTATTTAGCCTTTCCCTGTTACTAATTTTCATTTCTGCTACTGTCATAATCTAAATGTTTTATGCTTAAAATTGCATTGGTTGTTAAAAGTCATATTTCTTTCGCAAATATACCTTTTTTTCTCAAAAAACTCTATTGCATATCCTTTATTTGAATTTTTTTTGCGAAATTTGTGGAGTTTTTGAAATAGAAAATCGAATATAAAAATTATGTATAGAAGCAATACTTGTGGTGAGCTTAGGCTCAGCAATGTAGGCAGCGAGGTGAAACTTGCTGGATGGGTACAGAAAGTCAGAAAAATGGGTGGTATGACATTCGTCGATCTTCGTGATCGTTACGGTATCACTCAGATTGTGTTCGACGAAGGTAAGAACGCAGATCTTACAGCACAAGCAAATCATATCGGTCGT
>CAMJFV010000388.1 GCA_946405045.1 uncultured Bacteroidales bacterium
CCGTAGGCAAGGTCTGCCATTGAAAGGAATTTCAATGAGAAAGCTAACTCAAAGAATCCGAGCAACACTTTCACTGAATTCAACCATCCTCCTGAGCGAGGCATGTTTTTCAGCCAGCTTGGGAAAAATGCGAACAGTGTGAATGGTATTGCAAGTGCGATGGCAAATCCCAACATTCCGATAGTAGGAGCGAGCAAACTTCCGTTAACGGAGATGTCTACAAGCAATGTTCCGATGATTGGTCCTGTGCATGAGAAAGAGACAATAACAAGGGTGAATGCCATCAAAAGAATTGATAGCATACCGGATGTTTTGTCTACGTGCTGGTCGATTTTTGTGCTCCATGTTGAAGGTAGAGCTAAATCGAAGCCTCCGAAAAAGGAGATGGAAAATAGCACGAGAAGGGCGAATAAAAATATGTTGAAGATGGCATTCGTAGATAGTGAGTTCAATCCGTCGGCTCCACTAAGCACGGTGATCACTAATCCGAGTCCTACATATATGGCAATGATTGATAAACCATAGGTGATTGCCGCTTTTTTACCTTTTTTAGGGTCTTTGCCTCGTTTAAGGAAGAAGCTTACTGTCATTGGTATGATAGGCCATACGCAAGGAGTTATGACAGCGATAAGTCCACCAAGCAGACAAGTCAGGAATGTTTTCCATAGGGAATCCTTGCCTTCTTCGGTTTCCACTTCACCGAAGGCTCTCATCTCATCTACTACATTTGCCCAAGTGTCGATTCTCTCCTGATGGTTTTCCGCACTGACCGCAATTGTCTTGCTGGAATCGTTGTTGATTGAAAGATCCTGGATTGCGATTAATGGAGTAGATGCATCGTTTGTTGTCTCTTCTTGTTTGTCTTTTGTCTCTACCTCAGCTACTGTTGAGCTATTTTTTTTTTTTGCTACAGCGTTATGTTGAGATAAGTCGAATTCATAAGTTGTAGGAGGCAAACAGTTTTGATTGTTGCAAGTCATGTATCTGACAGACCCTTTCAGTGTGAAGTCGTCTTTGTCAGAAATCTTTACCTGTTGCTGGAATGTGGCTTTTTCCTCATACCAGCCAACTGTTACTCCGAATGCAGGCTCAAACTGTTCAATGACACGGCTGCGGGGGTTGATGTCTGATGTTATTTTGACACCTTCCACTTCAGACAATGTAAATGAAGTAGGCACTGGACCGTCAGTCACCTCTTTGGTGCTGTACATATGCCAATCTTTGTCGATTGTCGCTTCGTATGTGATTGTAGCTTTTCCGTCAGCAGAAATTTTAGACAGTTCAACTTTCCATTTTACTGGGTCGAGAATCTGTGCAAACGAAGGAATGCAAACAAATAAAGCGAATAATAAGAATAATGCTTTATTTTTCATAGGCGTAGTATTTAATATTGGTAGTCACAGCAAGAGCGTGCTTCCAAAATTGGTCTGATGAAATTTTTTGCAACGTCAACATGCAATGGATGTTGTGCATACTCTTTCAAACCTTCCATATCGTTGTGTGTTGTTGTAAGGGCGATGTCGAACTGTTCGTTTGGATTACAGTTGATTCCAACTTCAGCGGTAAGAAGGGTAGGGACTTTCTCAACAAGAGCTGAAAGTTCACTTTTAATCTTCTCACATGCGGCAAGTCTTTCTGATTCTGAGTTGAAAGGCTTCAATTTGAATAATACAATATGCTTTACCATTTTTCTATCACTTTTATCACTTATTGCAAAAATATAAAACGGAATCAATAAAAAAAAGATATAGATGATTTTTGTTGAGAAAACAATGGAAAAACATATTGTTTGCTCTATAAATGGCCTTTTTTGATAAGTTGAATGATAGGATACCTGTGATTCGTTTGTGTGACTTGAAAATTTTGCAAAAAAGAGACCGTCTAAACATGTTAGACGGTCTCTTGATTTCAAAGAATAGTCTTCTTTATTGAGCCAATGCCGCTGCACCACCAACGATATCAAGCAACTCGTTTGTAATTGCCTGCTGACGAGTTTTGTTGTACAAAATCGTAAGCTCGTTGATAAGTTCATTAGCATTATCAGTTGCCACCTGCATGGCTACGACGCGGGCTCCATGTTCAGACGCGTTAGAGTCGAGTAGACAAGCGTACATTTTTGTGCGCAATGCCTTAGGCAATAGAGACTCAAGGATCTCTGCTTTGCCTGGCTCAACGATGTAGTCTGCTGTGGATTCGTCGACGTCGCCTGAATTTTTGTCAAGAGAGATTGGCAGGAACACCTCTGTCTGAAGTTTCTGCACTGCAGTGTTCTTCAAGTGGTGGTAGACTACGATAACTTTATCGAATTCTTTTGCCAAAAACTTGTTCATCAATTCATTAGTGACCTCGCTGATTGCATCGAAAGACGGGTGGTCTGCCATATCGTTGTTGGATTTAACAACTGGCACGCCAAGCTTCTCCGACTGCTCTGTGATCTTCTTTCCGATAGGGTAGACAACAACCTCAGCACCACTATTCAATTGCTCTTTGACCACAACATTCAATTGTTTTGCAACGTTTGAATTGTATGCGCCACAAAGGCTTGAATTTGAAGAGAAAGCTATAACAGCCACTCTTGATACTGGTCTGACCTCTGCAAAAGCCGACTGGAAATCAGTCTCAGTCGCCAAGAAATTACTTAAAATCTTGTTAAGGCGACTCTGGTACGGAGTGATAGACTCAATAGCGTATTGAGCTTTTTTTAGCTTCGCTGAAGACACCATCTTCATAGCTCCAGTAATCTTCAATGTTGAGTTTACTGAGCCAATTCTCGCTTTTACTTCCTTTAATGATGCCATCTCTTACAGAATTAAACAGTTGCTACACTTCTTCCTGAATTCAGTTTGCTGATCACAACCTCAGCCTCGCTCTTAAGAACAGCCTTGATATCGTCGTTGATGATACCCTTCTTTAGCTGATCAAGTACGTCAGCTTTGTGTAGGTGCTCAAGACGCTCGATATAAACTTTCTCGAACTCGT
>CAMJFV010000389.1 GCA_946405045.1 uncultured Bacteroidales bacterium
GTAAAGCTAGGAGTTGTGGCATTAGATTTCAATGCGACGGTAGTCAGCTCACCAATAGGCACGAATCTAAGCGACTGTGAACCCTTGACGTTGAACTTCATGCTGAAAGGAATATTCTTCATGTCATTCACATCATCAAGATCCAATTTAGCCGAAAGTTTGCTAGTCTCATTCAAGAAACCTTTTCCATTTGGTTTCAATTCCAATTCTTTACCTGCGATTGTAATCATCATCACATCTGAAATTCCCTTCAAGTCGCTCAAAGCAAACTCCACAGTCACAGATTTTTGTGGATTATCGTCATCAGAAATGGCATTCTGAATATCCTCGCTCAATTCAAAAGAACCATCAATTTCGATAGGAGCAGTATAAAGAGAGATTTGGTAAAGACCCTTCTTACGTGATTGGTTGTGGATGTCTCCCTTAATGTTCAGTTTTTTAGGCAAAACCACCACATTCTTCATATCCTTGACACGCCTCATCTCCTCCCCCTCTTTAATTGAAGTGTAGTATGGTTTAGCGACGGTAAGCGTCGGGCCTACAATCTGTTGAGACAAACACCATTGTCCCGTCACCTTTTCAATGGTGTCTTCCGAATTCTTTTTGCGTTCCTCAATAAGACCCTCGATCATACCGATTGGAATGAGTAGCAATAGAGAAAGTACGACGATGACACACATCTTAACGCTGACTCTTCTACCTGCGTTTTCTGTTGCTGCTGATGTGGTTTCTACCACTTTTTCGTTTTGTGTTTCCATAATCTAAAAATTTTAAAGTACTTTGAATTTCAAAGTATATGATTAAAAAAAATATTTGATTCTAGTTTTTCGAGGATTGTTTAAGGCGGAACGCCCTAACTCCTCTTTTCGATTTTAAAACAAAAAACAGCATTTTGATGCTTGGAAAACTCACAAACAAGTTAGTTTTAGAAAACTCTTAACTGAGAAAACACAAACAGTAAAAAACTGCTCTTGTATTCTTTTGTTTTGTTTTCTGCGTTTGGCTGTTTTCAATGTCATTCATGACATATTTTCCTGCACCGGCAACGAAGTTGTATTTGTAGCGGTGCGTTTTCTGTTCATTTTATCTGATTTTACAAATGGCTTCCTATGTCGTCTATTTAATCAGGAACAGGAAATGGATCCTCACAAATGACAAGAAACAGAAAGAAAGCCACGTAAAAGCATACCATTAATATGAAAGGCATTATAGAAATAATCATACTTTTCACCAGCTTCCTATTAGTATCAGTCTTTCTATAATACAAGATTGCCATACAGGAACTGAATAAGAATTGAGGAATCCAATCAGAATAAAACTCCACAATTGTATGCGATACATTCTCCGCAATCCATATAACATGACCTGAAATCCATATAACAATGGAGCCAATAGCGGTCAGTGCGAGAGTTGGAATAAATTTCATAGCAAATTAAATTTTAAGTAAAACCTAAATTAAATTAAAAGTACTTTGCATTTCAAAGTAACATAGTAAAAAAAAGAGGCCACTACCCTCTTGAGAGTTTTAAGAAAGACTCCAACGCATTCAAGTGTTCCTCAAATGCCTCCTTTCCACGCTCTGTGATATTGAAAGTGGTGTTTGGTTTACGGCCGACAAACTGCTTATGGCTCTCAATGTAGCCCAGCTCCTCCAAACTTTTGGTATGGCTGGCGAGATTGCCGTCGGTCAGTTCCAGCAACGTCTTCAGGCTCACGAAATCCAATTCCTCGTTCACCATCAGTGCCGACATGATCCCAAGACGCACCTTGCTTTCAAAAGCCTTGTTTATATTCTTCAACTCATCCCTCATAATCAATTTCTTTCATGTTTGAAATAGAAAAAGATGCCGTAGATGATATGACAGACGCCAAAGCCAAGAGCCCAGAAAAGAATAGCATGGTTGCCAGTAGCACAGTCGATCAAGCCAAGAATTATATTTGCGTAGCCCAAGAACTTAGCATTCGAGTATGTGTACGACGACGCGTTGTAGAGAGCCAATCCGTAGAAGATAAGCATCATCGACGACGTGAGTCCGTAGAAACTGTTCATCACCAACGTCAAGCAGAGTACTCCACCCACCGCAAGAGGAAGAGCGAAGTGCCAGAGCATCTGTTGAGTAGTCTGGTCCAAACGGAAAGACATGTTGTTTTTGTTAGCCTTCTTTTTTGAGAAAAGAAAAACTGTTGTTATACAGATGCAAAGCAATAGAGCCCCTTCCGACATTAGAGCTATCGTCTTCTCACTCTGAGCCAACGATTCATTCTCCAATATGCAGTTGGCAATGTATGCCGCTATAATCGCGAAAACGCCGACAAAGACAGACGATGTTCCACTCAAAGAAAGGACTTTTGACGACTTCGCCATCATGTCTCTTATTTCGTTTAGTGTATTTAATGCTTCACTTTTTTCCATGTGCTTTTTATAATTAAAAGTACTTTGTACTGCAAAGTTAATATTCTTTCCACAAATGCAAAATAAATTTTAAGAAAAAATTAGAAGAGACGCCGTAATACGACGTCTCTCCAAGGAATTTCATTGTACATCAATCATTTGAAACCAATCCTACAATTTTCTTTGTTATCAAGTCGTTCATTATCACAATATGAAGATAGCACATCAACAATGTTTTCAGCCTCTCCATGCAGGATATTCCTGATGGTGTAGTGTCTGGCTATATTTTCAATTTGTCCGCCACTGAAATTATATTTTGATGCCAGAACACGTGTCTCCTCTTCTTTCAAGACAGGCAACATCTCATGCCACATGTTCATACGGGCGTCGACGGTGGGCTTTTCAAACTTGATTTTGTAAAGGAATCGACGTTCAAATGCCTTATCCATGTTCTGGGCCAAATTTGTAGTGGCGATAAGGATTCCGTCGAGAGTCTCCATTTCCTGCAAAATAATATTCTGGATTGAGTTCTCCATCTTATCTACAGCCCTCTCCGCTCCTTCCTGACGTGTGCCG
>CAMJFV010000390.1 GCA_946405045.1 uncultured Bacteroidales bacterium
GCTGAATTCATCGAAGTTGCCAGTTGTGCTGCATCAACACTGTGACCAGTACGACGAGCATATGCATCAGCAATCGCAACAGGACCACATCCACGTTTCGACATGTTGAGATATGTTCCATATTTGCGTTGACTTACGCCACCGCCACCATATGTTTCATCAAGTTCATCTCCTGATCCATATGTACCTTCAAGTGCAGAACCACGAAGCGGAGAAGCCTTTTTCTTGGTTTTAGGAGTCTCTTCTTCCTCTTCTTGTTCTTCTGTATTCAAAACATTCTTGATCGTATCACCGAACAACGAAATGGTCTTCTTCATACCAGACACAACAGACTGAGAACCAGACTTAACCATGTTTGTACCAGTATCCCAAAGCTGTTTACCAGTATCCTTGATTCCTTCAGAACCAGTCAGCCATTTCACGATTGTTCCAACAGCAACTAGAATACCACCCAATGCTGTCAGGATAATACCCAATCCAACTTGGACAATACCGAGCAAGATTTCAAGAGTATTACCGATGAACTGTAATGTCGGAATAACGACTACTTTGAGCATTGCTGCTAAAGGAACCATTATAATGTTCACGAGATCTGTGATCATGTCAAGAATCGGCATCAATGTTTCAAGCAACGAAGATATGATTGGTTCGATTGCTTCAAGAATTGGTTGAATGAATTTGATAACCGACTGAACGATTTCAACAACATAACCAACAATTTCCTTCAGCAACCGTGTGACTGTCTTAACGATCGGCTTAAGTGCTTTATAGATCGCCTGGAAAGCTTTGTTTAGCGGTCTCAATGATTTCTTCAGAATATCCATTCCGAGATTCATGATTGCTTTGAAACCTTCCATGGACATGACAACGGTTAGAACAGCTTGTGCAATACCAAAGAGCATCTTTGTCATACCACCAAGCATCTTACCAATATCAAATCCAATACCACCAGCGTTTCCACCACCGAGAAGTCCTTTCAACTTTCCACCAATGCCGCCGCCACCAGCTTGTGCACCACCAGCATCACCAGCAGGCGCGGGTGCATCTGTACCACCACCAGTATCAGCAGCAGGTGCAGCATCAGTACTTCCACCACCACCGGATGACAAATCAGCACTTGGTGTATTGTCACTTCCAGCATTACTACTGGATTCAGATGACGTTTCGGTTCCACCTTCAGAACCTTCCTGGACAACTTCAGAGGTACCTTCCGGTGTATTATCGTCAGATTCCTCTTCTTTATTTTCGTCACCTTCAATTTTCTTCTGGATGTTTTCAGAAGTGCTCTTTAAGAATCCAATGATTGAGGAGATAGCAGTTTCAGCACCACCTTCACCTTTACCATCGACATTCTTTAATAGTTCGGCGATTGTCCGCGTTGCAACATCAGCAACTGTTTTTGGTTCAGGATTCTTCTTCTTCTTTTCTTCATCAGGATCCTTCCAGGCTTCCATCCAACCTTTTCCGAATGATGTATTGGCAAACTTGTCTTTCAAGTCACCCATCTTGTCAGCGATTTTATCTTTCGCTGTCATTGCAGCACCACCGACAGCACTTGCTGTATTGATAGCACCTTGTTTGATAGCGCCTGCAACAGTGGATAGAATACCCGGTTCCTTCCACCATTCAACGATCGCATTACCAACTCTTCCGGCGGTATTTTTTATTTTATTACCAGCAGCAGTACTAGCTGATTCAACAAATTGACCGACTCGGCTGTTGTTGATACGATCACCAATGTCAACAACTTTGTCTTTCGCTTTCTTAAACAAAGCGACTGTATCTTGGACAAGACCTGTCGTCCCCTGACGTTCAACGATTCGATTGCCGTTTTCATCAAGTGCATAGCCTTCATCATCAGCAGCTTCACCATCTTGTGCTTTCCGATATTTTGTCTTGGATCCAATGAATCCTTCCTTTACTGCTCTCGCACCAGTTGTGATCTTCTTAGCGCTGGATTTCAGACTATTGATGATTGGTGTGACGATTTTCTTACCGAATGCTGTAAAGAATGTTTTTGCTTTGCTGAATACACCACCTAGGAATTTCTTAGCCAAACCAAATCCCCAAAGCAGTATACCACCGATCTTGGATTTCGCTGGTTTCTTATTGTCAGCTCGTTTGAGAGTTGAACTGACCATGCGATCAAGTCGAGCACGTAACTTTGGATCTTTGATATCTGATATCTGAGACGATATCGCAGCAAGATCTTCCTGGGTATCACCATCTGTAGCAGCGGTTTGCATCGCTGCAAGAATTTCGTTTGCCTTCTGTTTATCGTCATTGGCGTCATCCATTTTGTCAATATCATTCTGAAGAATTGTTTTACCGTTCTCACCGATTTGACGATCTGCCCATCCAGCAGCACTGGATAAGGCATCGTCTTTCCAACCAGCAACGTCTTCCTTCAGATTCGCCCATTCATTGGATAAAGAGTTTTTCACCTTACCAACAAACTTGTTTGGATCCTTAATGTAGTTCGTTACATTTGATACAAGACCCTTCGCGTTATCCACAAACTGTTGACCAGGAGTCTGATCGGCCGGTTGGCCATTTTCGTCAGTTTGTGTGTCTTCATCACTAGATGTCTCGACATGTGATGGAGTCTGATCCGTTGGAGTTGGAACCGGTGTTGAAGGAGTACTGTCTTCAACGTTGACATCAGGAACCGGTGGGTTGACTGGAGCAGCTGCTGTTGTAGTTGAAACTTTCTTCAACTTGATTGGCGGAAATGGCTTCTTCCGTCTAACAGGATAGACGTTTATACCTCGATTCAACAATTCGAATATGGATGCGAGATAATCAACGGTTGATGCAACAGTGTCTCTGATATTGGGTTGTCCATTCGTAACAATACTGGACTGTTTCGCACGATTCAGTTTCGCTTTACGAATAGCCTCATCGGAAACACGATCTGAACGTTTTGCACCAGGTGGTATATCAGCCTCAGTGATCTCATG
>CAMJFV010000391.1 GCA_946405045.1 uncultured Bacteroidales bacterium
ATTGTTGAAGTGTTAAAACTAGATTGATTAGAATCTGAAGTGAGCGAATGCACGGTTAGCCTCAGCCATTCTGTGCATATCTTCCTTTCTCTTAAACGCTCCACCCTGGTTGTTGTATGCGTCTGCGATCTCTGCAGCCAACTTATCTGCCATTGAACGGCCTGCTCTCTTACGAGCAAAGATGATAAGGTTCTTCATAGAGATAGACTCTTTTCTCTCTGGACGAATCTCTGTAGGCACCTGGAATGTTGCACCACCAACACGGCGAGACTTAACCTCTACCTGTGGAGCTACGTTCTCTAGAGCCTTCTTCCAGATCTCTAGTGGCTCCTTCTCCTCGTTTGGAAGCTTGCTCTTAACATTCTCCAACGCTGAGTAGAAAATAGTATACGCTGTACTCTTCTTACCGTCGTACATCAAATGGTTAACAAAACGTGTTACCATTACTTCGTTAAAAATTGGATCTGGCAAAATGATCCTCTTTTTAGGTTTTGCTTTTCTCATTTTCTTAAATCGTTTTTGTCTTGGTTGCTCTTCTCGCTTCAATGATCGCTCTCGACCATTTACTCAACCTTCATCACGCTACCAGTAAAACTAAAACTTAGTTTCTGTTTTTAACTTAAAAAAGAATTTGCTAGTCGGTAAGCTAAAATTACTTCTTACCCTTTGCTGGTGCTGCCTGTCCTGGCTTTGGACGCTTAGCTCCATACTTAGAACGTCTCTGAGTACGTCCGTTTACACCTGCAGTATCCAATGTACCGCGAACGATGTGGTAACGTACACCCGGTAGGTCCTTAACACGACCACCACGTACCATCACGATTGAGTGCTCCTGCAGGTTGTGGCCTTCTCCTGGGATGTAGGCGTTAACCTCCTTCTGGTTTGTCAATCTCACACGTGCCACCTTACGCATTGCAGAGTTCGGCTTCTTTGGTGTTGTTGTATAAACACGCATGCAAACACCTCTTCTCTGTGGACATGAATCCAACGCAGGAGACTTACTCTTGTCTTCAAGACTAGCTCTTCCTTTTCTAACTAACTGTTGAATAGTAGGCATTTTTGTTTTTACTTTTTAAATTTTTACTGATATTCTATCATTTAGAATGCAAAAATAGTCATATAATTTTACATGGCAAACAAAAATCGAGAAAAAAAGTCGTTATTTATCAACATTTCAAAGATTTAGGTTTTTTACTCCTGTTTTAAAGTTTTTTCCCGTCTCCAAAAACTTTCATTCAAAAATATATTGCATAACATAAAAAATAATGAACCAAATGGTTCCTGTCGAAAGGTAAAAATAAAAAATCCGCAACCTTCGATTGCGGATTTTTATTATGCATTTCGCATTTATAACTCTTAATTCGTTAGAACGCTACGTTGAACGACGTGGAGAATTGCCATCCTCGCAAATCATAATTGTACTTGAACGGCAGATAGTAGCTGCCTCGCAAATCCCACAATACGTAGCGGTTCTTGAACAATTCCACTCCTACGGTAGGACTTACATAAATCGTCTTCGCTGATGATTCTTCTCCCCTGAACGCCATGAATCCGACATTGTATCCGGAATACATATTGAAACATTTTCTTGAGCCTCGTCCGAAATGTCGGGAGTAGAAATCCTGGCCGAAACTGATGTTGAAGGCGTCTGTAAGCGTGGTGGAATCTGTCGCAGCCACATCCCTTGCCTTAAACACACCAAGGGTTATAAATGTTTTTCCCCTAGTGAAAAGGTATTTCAGATTATATCCGTTATAATAATTTGCCGAGAATCCAGGCTTCGGATTTCCTACCATCAAGAAACTGTACTCGAATCCTGGCATATTCACGAAAAGAACCTTCGTCTGTCTTGGTGATGTCTCATCTCGCATCAGATAAAAATTCAGGTTGACGGTGCCGATAGAAGCACGTCCTTCACTTAAATTCCTGTTTTTCTTTCTCAACGACTCACGTTTGTCGTAAAGCTCACTTTCCAACTCCTCTGCTATAGAGTCGTTCTTGACTTTGGCAATCCTGGCCTCCAACTCATGAATGTCAGACTTCAGTCGCTCTATATAAACAGATTGATTCTCTATTTCACGTGAGAGATTCTTTGTCGTCTCCGTAGAATTCAAAACCGCACATTTCCACCCTTCCAATTGCTGTTTTATTGCGTTATACTGGGCTTCTGTCATCACAACGTTATAATAGACCTGCTCATAGTTCTGCGTTTTCGAGTTAACCAACAATGAGTTTTCGCTGATATACTGTTCTACCACAGGCACCACCTTGTCAAAATTAATAGAATATGTGTTTAGTGTCGCCTCCTTACAAACGCTGTCTCTTGAGGCTTTCGCACTCAAAACAAATGATGAAGACCCGTCTTCATCCTCATCATCATACGATGACCTTGCATTCAGAGCCAATGGAAGAGACGCCACAAGCACATTGAGTAATAATTTTTTATAATCCATATATTTTTCTGATTTTAACAAACCTTTTTTATCGAACAACAATAATCTCCTAACCATTTTTCACGACATCATACGCTACTAAGAAACTTGCAATCAAAAAACCGATTGATGTCAATATCATACAATAATTCAAAACAGTTTCTCTGTCTCCATTCTTCAATAAAATATAATATACTATTGTCACGATAATCGATATAACGATGTCGATCAGGGTCTTAAATCCAGCCGCCATACCTGCACCAGCAGGATCACTTCCTGAAGAGTCCAAATGGAATGCCGATAATATGATCACCAGACTCAGACCAAATATCAATGCTCCTACAGAAGGAAGCCAACTTGAAAAATAGTAAATTCCAGCTAGCAGAACAGATGCCAACAAAAAGCATATAACAAATACAGATAAACCTTCTAATAATTTTCCCATCTAATTAAAATTTATGTTCTCTCTATTTTCTCATTCATTCAAAAATTGCATGTGTTTTACAAAACAGAGTGTCA
>CAMJFV010000392.1 GCA_946405045.1 uncultured Bacteroidales bacterium
AAACATTTGTGCTCATCATAGTCGACTTTGGAATCGGAAATTGAGTATAAATGCCTTAGTACCACGACGGACTAATATGCCTTTTATTGAGATACCCAATGATACAAAAAGAGTTTATTATGTGTTTTCCATTATTTTGTATTTTCTAAAAACAGTGAATGCAGACAATTTGTTTGTGACACGATTTGATGCGTTACTAGCAAAATATCCGAAAATAAATGTGTGTGCAATGGGATTCCCTTCCAATTGGAAAGACAATGAACTATGGAAATGATTTGAAAAAGGCACTAAAAGCAGTGCAGTATTTGGTGATTTTTGCACTGAAATTGGTGCAAAATTTAAAATCACTATTTATTTAGAGTAAAAGCAAACAGAAAACGCACCGTCACACAATACAACTTTGTTGTCGGTGCAGGAAAACATGTCATGAATGACAAATAAAACAGCCAATGCAGAAAACAAAATGAAAGAAAACATGTGCGGTTTTCTATTGTTTAGTTTTCTCTGTTTAGAGTTTTCTAAAACAAACTTGTTTGTGTGTTTTTCAAGCATCAAAATGCTGTTTTCTGTGTATCATCAAAAATGTCGTCGAATTCACGTTAAAATAATTCATCTATAGTAATGAGAGTTATGACGATCATTTTTTATAAATGTGTGAATCGTAAAAGATAGGAGATTCGATATTGGAAGAGTATGGCAGGAATTTGATCCACCGCAGATATTTTTCATTTGACACCTGGCCATCTTTTGTATTGTAATAATCATATTCTTCTTCAGACGGATCCCAATTCACCACTCCAAACATTGAAGGATCGTTTATGTCGTAGAAAATCAAAACTTTTTGACCGTTCTTTCCTCTACACGGCCATTTATATGCCCACAGTTTGTCATCGCTTTGGGTTGCGTTGAAAAAGGTATATTTCTTTCCACGCTCTTCGACGACCGCAGATATGATACGGATGTTTTGTAGTTCGTTAAGTAAGGTATAATTAAAAAGATGTCCCCACGATTCGATACAGGAATATTTTAGGAAGTTAATCTTCTTGCCTATCAACACTCCGTTGTTAGCGTATTGCATTTGTACATCCAATACTACATTAAAACTTGCTCGGTCTTTCTTCTTTTCGGGATGGTCAAGCCTTACGGGTGAGACTATAGGTGAGGCTCCCATTATATGAGAGACACAGAACAGAAAGAAAATTATAAGTAGATGTTTCATAATTTCTGGTTTCGTTTATTATTACACATTGTTAGTTTTTGCAATTAAAGCGGTAGAAAAGCCGGATATCTCGCCGAAATATCCGGCTTTTTAGCATTTATTTCGCTATCTCCACTTTCGCTTTTCCTCCTTTGATCTTCGCTCCATCAAGTTTCTTGATTGCGGCAAAGGCTTTGTCGGATCTGATTGCGACGTGGGAATAATGGTCGTATAGCAAGATCATACCAACGTCTTCTTTTGCCAACTCAGCTGTCTTGATGACGAATCCTGCAACGTCGCCACGGCTGATTTTCTCTTTCTTTCCACGGCTGATATAGATAGGTGTGAATTCGGATTTCAACACGTTGTCTGTCGGCTCGAATTTGTATTCGTCTATTTTCTTTGGCAGAAACTCTGGCATCTTATGCTCACGGTATATCATCACGTACGCTGTGCCCGACGCCGCTTGACGTGCTGTTCGTCCGTTGCGGTGGGTGAATGTCTCAAGTGTGTTTGGCATCTCGAAATGTACCACGTGCTTCACCTGTGAGATATCAAGTCCACGTGCTGCCAGATCGGTTGTCACAAGTATTGCCGAACAGCCTGAGGCGAACATGAACAGTGCTCTTTCTCTATCTTTCTGCTCAAGTTTGCCATGATACACCACCACGTCATGACCATCTTTTTCCAAAGCTGAAGCCACTCTTTCCACTGTGTCGCGGAAATTGCAGAAGACGATTGTGCTTTCGTTGTTGAATGTTGTCACAAGTCCCTGAAGGGTAGGAAGTTTGTCTTTTTCTGGCGACGTCACTCGCATCAGCTTCAGGTTGTCGTTGGGGGTTTCGGTCGTGAAATCCAGCGTCTCCACAGGCTTTTCTCCTGTCCATGGAGTGATGTCTACACTGCTTGTGGCTGAGACGAAGATGCGTTTGTCTACGGATGTCAGACTCTCGTTGATACTCTGCATCTCAGATGAGAATCCCATTTCAAGAGCCTTGTCAAACTCATCCACTACCCATGTGTTGATTGCCGACGCTGCAAAAGTCTGGCGACGTATATGGTCGAGCACACGTCCTGGGGTGCCGATCACTATCGATGGTTTTTCTCGTAGTCGTTTCTCTTCCTCAGCTGTGGAGTGGCCTCCGCATAGCAGCGTCGCCTTGATTCCGGATTTCAGACTTCGCAGCACTTCAAATATCTGTTGCGACAATTCTCTCGATGGGGAGAGAATCAGCGCGTTTGTTCCGTTTTTCACTACATCGGCACAAAGAGGAAGCAGGAAAGCCAATGTCTTTCCTGAGCCGGTAGGTGAGAGTAGTAGGATGGCGTCATTCTTAGGATACGCTTCCTGCATCTTCACCTGCATTTCGTTTAGCTGGGCTATGCCCGCATTTTTTATATATTCGTTGATCATATTCTTTTTTTTATCCGACATCTGCTACGCTATGCTTGCAGGAGTCGGTTACGGTTGTCATGGACAATGTGTCACCTTCGGCGACGAGGGAGTCTCGCTATGCTCGTATCCTGCCTGAGTCCTGACACCTGCGAGCTGCGTTGTGCTTGCAGGTGTCGGTTACGGTTGTCTTGGACAATGTGTCACCTTCGGCGACAGGGTGCTCGCTGAATGTGAGCGTCGTACAAGACAATGTGTCATCTTCGGCGACGGTGGGCATCATTACATTGTCGGCATGTATTTTAATTATGCATTATGAATATTCTTATGATATATCCAAGACAAATTGAAAAAAATAT
>CAMJFV010000393.1 GCA_946405045.1 uncultured Bacteroidales bacterium
ACACGAGTCTGCGTCTCCTGTCTGAGGGATGTTCTCTAAGTCGATGTCGTCAACATCATCCTCGTCTATGATGTTGACCTTAAAGCTCTTTGGCTTAGACAAGAATTTCTTACCTTCTGGCGTGATCTTCAAGTTGCCATAGCTTTCAACATCTTTTTTGAGGTATCCGACGACGATGGCTTCCTGAATTACAGCCTGCCATGTTGACTCTGGCTCAGATTTTCCTTCACCAAAAGTGTCAATTTCCTCATGTTGATTCAATTCAACGATCATTGGCGTCTCTCTACCCAAGATGATGTCAATGACATAATCAATTTTCTCCTGCTCTCCTAAAGCTACAACGGTTTCCAATACCGTGCTTAGTAACTCTTTTGCCTCCACTGTTTTCTTTGGATTTAAACAATTATCGCAATTTCCACAATTATCTTCTACATATTCTTCACCGAAATAGTGAAGCAATACTTTTCTTCGGCACATTGTTGTTGTGGCGTACATCTGTGTCTCTGCCAGCAACTGTTTGCCTATTTCTTTTTCAGAACCATTCTTACTTTGAGTGAACTTCTCGAGTTTCTTAAGGTCTTCCTCGCAGTAGTAAGCTATACATTTGCCTTCACCTCCGTCTCTGCCAGCACGTCCGGTTTCCTGATAGTAACCTTCCAAACTCTTAGGAATGTCGTAATGTATCACGTATCTGACATCCGGTTTGTCGATACCCATTCCGAATGCGATTGTCGCTACAATCACGTCTACTTTCTCCAAAAGGAAATCATCTTGGTTGGCGCTTCTTACTGTTGCATCCATACCTGCATGGTATGCTCTAGCTTTGATTCCGTTCAGATTCAATGTTTCTGCAAGATCTTCCACCTGTTTGCGGCTCAAACAGTATATGATGCCGCTTTTGCCGTGGTTGGCACGGATGAACTTGATAAGATCTTTGTCGACATCTTTTGTCTTTGGCTTAACCTCATAGTAAAGGTTAGATCGGTTGAATGAAGACTTGAATATCTTCGCATCTTTCATTCCAAGACTTTTCTGTATGTCGTGCTGTACCTTTGGTGTTGCAGTCGCTGTAAGTGCAATCACACCCACTTTCTGTCCGATACGGTCGATGATAGGGCGGATGTTGCGGTACTCCTGACGGAAGTCGTGACCCCACTCGGAAATACAGTGTGCTTCGTCGACGGCATAGAATGAGATTTTAACATTCTGCAAAAACTCGATATACTCATCTTTTGTCAGCGATTCTGGCGCAACATATAGTAGTTTGGTTCTTTTTTCTAATATATCAGTCTTGACACTGTCGACTTCTGCTTTCGACAATGACGAATTCAGAAAATGAGCAATTCCGCGTTCTTCACTGAAATTTCGCATCGCATCGACTTGGTTTTTCATCAATGCGATCAATGGAGATATAACTATGGCTGTGCCATCCATTATTAGTGATGGCAATTGGTAACACAACGATTTGCCGCCACCTGTTGGCATCAACACGAAAGTGTCATTACCGGCAAGTACGTTCATTATTATATCCTCTTGGTTGCCCTTGAAAGAGTCGAAACCAAAATGATATTTTAGCTCCTTATGTAATTCTTCCTTTGTCATCATATCTCCAAATTTAATGCTAAATTACACAAACGCAAAATCTTTCATTATCATTTTCGTATTTTCAAATGATATTTAGGATTCTGCTCTTAAACTTAGATTCTCAAGCTTTTTAAGTGCAAAATCTTTCGTGATTTCTACGCTCTTGACTTTGTTTGACGGAGTCTCATACATCACATCGGTCATGATCATTTCGACGATTGATCTCAAACCTCTTGCTCCAAGTTTGCATTCCACTGTCTTCTCTACAATCAAGTCAAGTGTGTCGTCGGTGAATGTGAGTTCTACTCCATCCATCTCCATCAGTTTGACATATTGTTTGATGATGGAATTCTTGGGTTCAACAAGGATTCTTCGTAATGCTGTAGAATCCAGTTTGTCGAGATGTGTGAGCAACGGAAGACGCCCGATGATCTCTGGAATTAGTCCGAACGACTTCAGATCGTGCGGTGACACGTATTGGATGATGTCGTCCAACGAGATTTGTGCGTTCTTTCCTCTAGCCACACTGTATCCCACTGCTTTGGTGTTCATTCTCATGGCAATCTTTCTTTCAATGCCGTCGAATGCTCCTCCACAAATGAACAGGATATTCTTTGTGTCAACCTGGATCATCTTCTGGTCTGGGTGTTTTCTTCCTCCCTGAGGCGGTACGTTTACAATAGACCCTTCCAGCAACTTAAGCAATCCCTGCTGTACACCTTCTCCGCTCACATCACGTGTGATTGATGGATTGTCTCCTTTTCTTGCAATCTTGTCAATTTCGTCAATGAAGACGATACCCCGCTGGGCTGCCTCTACGTCATAGTCTGATACTTGAAGCAGACGTGTCAGAATGCTTTCTATATCCTCACCTACATAACCTGCTTCAGTGAACACTGTTGCGTCTACGATGGTGAAAGGTACATTTAGTAGTCTTGCTATAGTACGGGCAAGTAATGTCTTACCTGTACCTGTAGGTCCGACCATTATGATGTTGGATTTTTCAATCTCCACACCGTCGTCTACAATGTCTTGCTTTAAGCGTTTGTAGTGGTTGTATACAGCAACCGACAAAACTTTCTTTGCAGTGTCCTGACCGATTACGTATTGATCCATATATTCGACGATTTCCTTTGGTGTCGGGAGTTTCTCGTCGAATCCGGATTTGCCATTTTTGCCTTTTTTTTCTGCGGTTAGATTTGGCAACATAGTGTATGCTTGTTGTACGCATACGTCGCAAATCTTTCCGCTCAGTCCTTCAAGTAGCACGTTGCACTCTTTGGATGTGCGGCCACAGAAACTACATCTATCAGTGTTATGTCCTGCCATATTTTATTTCATCTTCACTAACACTT
>CAMJFV010000394.1 GCA_946405045.1 uncultured Bacteroidales bacterium
TTGACTGTGTTTTTCGCCTCCGAAAGCACACTGTTGATTCCGATAATAGGATCATTATCGAAGACGGAATAAATCTCGCCATTCTTTATCTTGCAGAAGTCGCTGAGGACGTAGGAGTTATTGCCTACATTCACGTCTATATTCGACAAACCTGGCATTCCGACATATATTTTGTAGCCTTCTGGCATAAACGCTGGATTGAGATTATGACGCACAGGACTGTGCTTGGCGAAATAAAGCACAGACGCGTCTTCAGCGAATGCAGTCAAAAGCGATGTCGCAAGAATCAATATAAATAGTGAAAATCTTTTCATAACCTTCATGCTAAATACTCTAATAATCCACAAAAATAATCAAAAATGTAGAATAAGTAATGTGCAACGCCAAATGATTTCCGCAAAAAATAGTGTCAGCAGCTCAATTAATATGCGATTTTTTATATTTTTGATAACAAATCATTTATGATATGAAGAAAATAATTCTTGCCACATTATCATTCTACAGTCTGCTGTCAATATCGTCGGCAAAACCAATACTCCAAGATCTGAATTACACAGACGCTTTGGAAAACATTGAAAATCCACATATTGGTTTTTACCGTCCAGTCAGCAAACATTTCACGGCGGAGGGAAACGCACCGTCGAACACATGGGGAAACATCACCCATCTGAGAATGGATATTTCTGAATTTTCAAGCAATGCCGTCATCTCTATCGATAAGGAGACGGGAGACACGCTATACGGAGTTTCAAAACCATTGACTCAGGATATGCTCGATGCTTTCGAGGGTATGCTCGACGATGTTCGCAAGAGAGGACATAGCGCTATCGTACGTTTTGCATACGATCCATGGTATAACGGCACGAAAAACTGTGATCCTGACCAAAATGTGATTCTTACTCATCTGAAGCAATTAGCGGAAGTCTATTCCCGCAACACAGATGTCATCACCTACGTTGAGCTTGGAATGTATGGAAGCTGGGGCGAAATGCATTCAAGTGCAAATGGCTCAAACGCCAATATAGCGGAAGCGTTGCAGACATTGCTTGAAGCTACTCCTCCTGAGATAAAGATCGGCGTCCGTCGTCCGGATATCGTGGCTTATTGGCTTAAAATAACCGATGGAAACGACTATTCCGGATTTGATATTGATTCCGAGAAATTCCAACAGGCACTGGCAGAGAAAAAAGACACTATCTATCGCGTCGGCATGTATAACGATGGATATTTAGGATCCGACAGTGATTTGGGAACAATCGGAATGGGAGTTTCAGGACATAAGTTGACGCGGGAAATGATGGTGAAATGGTTGGAAAAATATTCACAACACACTCCGTATGGAGGTGAACTTGTGGCTAATAATAATGGAGAAAATCCGATTAATACGCCTGAGTATATTTCTGTCGAAGGATTCCGCACCCATACTTCTTACCTCAACTACGAATGGCATCAACCAACAATTCTCGGATGGAAAGATATGATTTTCAATGGCAACGACGCAGAATATTCCGGCTGCGACGGCTATACCTACGTCGCCAACCACCTAGGCTACAGGTTCATACTCCGCAAGTCTGCACTTCCTGATTCCGTCGCTCAAAATGAGGAAATTCCAATCACCTTGAGAATAGTGAATATGGGATTTGCAAATCTGACGAAAAAAAAGAAAGTGTCTTTTATTCTGTCGGGAGAAAATCATAAGTATGAGATTTTTCCAAATGACGAGATTGATCCACGCAATTGGTTATCACGCATATCTGACGAGACTACCACATCAATAACTCTTCCAAACGACGTAGAGATCGGCAAATATCAATTATATATGCGTATTTCAGAACTTGGAGATTTCACCAAAGACAACAATCTCTACTGCATACAGTTTGGCAACCCATCGTCGCAATACGACTCTGATTTAGGAGCCAATTTAATCGGAGAATTGGAAGTGACACAAAAATCTTCAGCAAAAAACATCAGCCATTCCACCGAACCTGTATGCTTTATCAATGGCGATGAACTACATGCTCCCGCTTGCGACGAATTGACAATCTATTCCGTCGACGGAAAAATTCTTTTTACCAAAAAAGATCTATCAGGATCAGACAATATAATCGATTTAGGCGATTTCACCGAGAATATTCTGATCGTCAAGATAAAGAATAATGAAAAGGTTTGGATTGAGAAGGTAGTTGTATTTTAACATTAACGGCCTATGGAGGAAATGAGAAATTCAGCCACAAAAGAAGAAATAAAAATGCTTTTTTCGCAATTGTCGGAACTTAGTCATTAGGTTTCTATAGAATTAGACAACGTTTATAGTTCTTCAGACGAATATGAAGCAGCTCAAAAATTTAAGAAAGATTTTGAAAGTTTAAGCAAAGAAATTTCAAGTTATCAAAACTTTGATTCAGATGACATAAAAAGTGTTACTGATCGTATAAGTCGTTTTTTTGTCACAATGGGGAAAGGTTATGATTTTCAATACTGTCCATTCTAATGTGGATTCATAGAAATGTGTTGTGATGAAATATCTAAAGTCCATAGTAAATTGAAAAAGCTGTTAGAAACTGCTTAAATTTTGGGATAAAGTTTGAGGATTGTTAAGGGCGGAACGCCCTAACCCATTCTCTTCCGCGAACCCAAAGGGCGAGCGGTAAAAAAAACGTCAATTCCCTTAACAATACGAAACTTCTATAATCAAATTTTGAATTAAATCTAAGCAGATTCTTATTATATTTAATTAATTTTGCGATAATGATTAAGTAAGTACTAAAAGCATCCTACTATGAGCAATAAAAATAATGTAACAGGAAATGAATCAATGATGGTAAAAGAACCACAATTCACCTATAACAATGTAGATACATCACCTGTATTTACAAAATATCAAATGCAGATATTAGAAAGTATCGCCAATGTGCAAGACGAAGAAGAAATGCAA
>CAMJFV010000395.1 GCA_946405045.1 uncultured Bacteroidales bacterium
GATTTGGAAAGCTCCGTGAACCTCTTTGTCGTTTCCGTCTTTGGTGTGGATATCCAATACAGATGACAGTCTTCCTCCGAATCTTGCGGGGAATCCTCCTTTATGCAGGTTGACGTTCTTGATGGCATCCGCATTGAATACGGAGAAGAATCCGAACAGGTGTGTCACATTGTATAATGGCACGTCGTCGAGCAGGATAAGGTTCTCGTCTGGCGAACCACCACGCACATATAATCCGGAGGATCCTTCCATACCACTTTGCACACCAGGCAAAGTCTGCACCGTCTTCACAAGATCTGGCTCGCCGAGAATTGCAGGAAGCACATTAAGCAGTTCCGGAGAGATGACCTCTTTGCTTATTACGGTCTCTTCCAGACGCTTGTCTCTTTTTATCTCTTTGGCAGTCACCACAAGCTCTTCCAATTGGTTGTCTGGTTCCAATTTTATTCTTACAGTAGTGTCTTTCTTAAGATTGAAAGATAATGTTTTTTCGGTATAGCTTACGTATGAAGCTATAATCTGGTTCTCACCTTCTGGCAATGTTAGGACAAAGTAACCATATTGGTTGGTTTCGGTTCCTTTCTTTCCATCTGGAGTCATAATATATGCTCCGATAAGAGTCTCTCCTGATGATGCGTCTGTCACATATCCGGCGATTGTTTTGGTTTGAGCTGCGGTAGTGACAACTGTACCCATTGCTAATGAACACAGTAAGGATTTAACAAAATTCATAATGTTTATCTCGCGTATTATTTTTTGTGTTTGCAAAATTAAGAAATAATAGTATAGATTAATGATTATTTAAATAAAATCTAACGTTTGTTATTTCCCTATGATAATGTTAATTGCAGTTTATATCTGCTTTGTTGGCATTATTAAGTCATTTATTATTGTTTTACTTGATCTGGCAACCTTAATGGACCTTTTACTGCTGACCATGCTGCAATTAATCCTGCTCCGTTTTCTACGTTGCAGTAGAGCATATATGGTGAATTTGTAGTATATTGGTTGTTGTCCCTTATCAATTGGTATGTGCGATAGTACATATACATTTCTTTATTAATATGTCGCACTTCATATTCAAGTGAGTCAATGTCGACTCTATTAAAAGGTTCTTCTTGGGATATGTACATATAAAATTTGATTCTGGATGTTTGCCCGTTGAACAGCTGGTCGTTGAAGATGTTCATTTCGTTTTCCTCGGAATAATCAAACATATTGTTGTTCCAATTCATCACTGGATCATCTGTTTGTAGAAGTTCGTATGGCTTGTTGTACACAATGGATGAGTCGACAATGTAAAACCCATAAACTTCGTGAGGTGGTATCCAAACGTTGTCTACCCAATATCCTTCGATTGTATCAATTATTCCATACTCGTATTGGTATTGCATCTTTATTGAGTATAAAATAATTTGGTAATAGTCTTCTGTATTTGGATCATCTTGTATGTTGAGCTCATAGGTTATTTTGTGTCCATGGGCGTACTCGTTTGTCTGAGTCTCAACGTTGACAAGTCTGAATTCAGCTTGGGGCTTGTTAGGTACACTTATTGTGGAATATACGTCTTCCAATCCTTTGGCTTTGGCTTTCAGTGTGTATGTCGCTCCTGCTTTGGCAGTCAAACCTTTGGCTTCCATCATCGCATTGTCTGCAACAACTGTATATTTATATTCGGAACTTCCTTCGTAGGCCGTTACATTTGCGTCGGGAAGAAATGTTGTTGGAGTGATTTTGTTTTTTATTTGTTCAAAGATTATGTCGCTTCTCGACACCTGACACCATGGAGTTTCTCCGTCGATAAACCTTCCATTTATTACAATGATGTTTTTTACACCTAAATCTTCATAATCCACCTCCTCTTTGCAGGATGTAAATATGAAAATGAATATATATAATAAAACGGTTATTTTTTTCATTGTATTATATTCAGATCTAATGGAAAATAAAATTGATGTAAAGGTTTGAATATTATCTGCTTTGTTTTCGCATCTTCTATTTTTGATTTTAAAAAGAAAACAGAGTTATGTTTTTTTCGTTGGGAACACAGACAAATTAGTTTGTGTTAAACTTCTTCATGAAGAAAAACAGAAACTCGTTTTCTTTCGTTTTGTTTTCCGCGTTTGGCTGTTTTGATGTCATTTATGCCATCTATTTGTGCAGCGACAACGGAGTTATAAATGTGCTTTTTCTGTTATTATTTTATTTCTCGTTGTTTGATTTCCTCTATTTTGATATTGATGTCACCACGTGGATTTTTTATTTTTTCGACGGCAATATTCAGTATTTCGACGGCAATCGGCTGCAGTTTAATGCCATCCCATGTCGTCGGCTTGTTTTCGTCGGAATGGATGAATTCCACGATAGGCTGATACTTGTCGTAGATGAAATGAAAACTGAATTGAAGCGTGTAGCATCTGATATACAGACATTTGTTTGCAATATCGTATGACGCTTCGTCCGCCAAAGTATGGTCTGCAACCCAAAGAGAAAAGAGATATGTGACGTGTCGCTTGATATCTTTGTATTTTGCTATCTCTTTGAATTCCTTCTTTTTTGCAGCCGCATTGAGAAGATTGACAGCCGCAAGATCCAAGAAAAACTCATCTTTTCTTTGCGGATCTTTGTCGTGGATGATATCTAATGATTGTTCGACAATTTCAAGTGTGATTTCAGATGGCATGATGATATCAGATCATTTGCATTTAGCTATCTCTATAATCACATCCATAGCCGCTTTCATTGACAGCACTGGCACATATTCTGTGTTGGAATGGAAATTGTGGCCGCCGGCAAACAGGTTGGGGCAGGGTAGTCCCATGAATGATAGTCGGGCACCGTCTGTGCCGCCACGTATCGGCACGACAACAGGTGTGATGTCCAACGTCTTCATTGCATTGATCGC
>CAMJFV010000396.1 GCA_946405045.1 uncultured Bacteroidales bacterium
CATTTTGGTTTGACGGAGGATTCTCGTCAGATCCTTCTTGTAGACGGAGCGGTGGGCAAAAGTGTGAACGACTCTCTGAAAATCTCGTTCGACAGCATGTCTATATCGAGTGTGATTTCCAAATTACGAATGGGATTCCCGTTCTCTGGCTTCATCACGGGAGATGTGATGGCGAAGGGAGTGATGGGAGACATGCCACGTTTCGGCACCAAGAATCTCCGTGTGGATTCGCTTGCCATAGATTCAATATGGGTTGGCGACGTGAGTCTGCGATGCGGATGGAGTCCGGAAAGGAAGGCTGTCGGCACAAAGGTCACAATATCAAGAGACACATCGGTTGTTGCTACGGCAGGAGGTATTGTGTCGCCTGGAAGTGATTCTATGAGATTGAGATTCAATGTCAAGGAATTCCCGTTGGAGACAGCCCAGATGATGACAGAGGATTTTCTTGATAAGTTGACGGGAAAAGTCTCAGCCAAGATCGATGTCTCAGGCAAGATATCGGAGCCTGAGGTGAAGGGTTATATTTATCTCGACAATGTTCTGGCGAAGGTGAAGGCGAATAAAGCTTCGTACCGTGTGAACGACAGTATCTTGTTTACTCCTACGAGCATGACAATCAAGAATGCGAAGATCGTGGATGATTATGGACGTGTGGCAAATCTGGACTGTAACGTCCAGCACCATAATTTCAAGAATCCGAAGTATCTGGCAACTCTGACTCTCAATGATTTCATATTGCTCAATAATCCTAAGAACAAGGATGAGATGGTGTATGGTAAACTGACCGCAGATGGACGAATACGTGTGGCTGGAGATGCTGACGGAGCGTCAATCCGTGGAAATGTGTCGACGGGGGAGAGCGCTGTGATGACGGTGGTGTTGCCGGAGAGCGCGTCGTCTGCCTCGGAATATTCGACTATAGTGTTTGTGTCGCATGAGGATACTGTTGAGTTGAAGAATAAGTACGACGAGATGAAGTTTAACATAGATGCGAGTGTGGATCTCAATGTGACCGACAACACAGAGATGACGGTGGTTCTCTCTCGAACATCCGGAGATAAATGCTCGTTGAAGGGTGGTGGAAACATTCGCGTCGAATACACAACAACATCGGATGAGATAAAGCTTTATGGCGACTATATCATAGAAGAGGGACAGTTGAAGATGAAGATTTCCAGTCTTCCGCAGAAGACGTTTGCCATAGAGAAGGGTGGAACAATCAATGTGGGAGGAAGGATTGAGACACTCAAATTTGATTTGTCGGCACTCTATACCACTCGTGCTGACCTTGCCACACTGGACGAATCTTTCGCTAATGATCCGACTCTGACAAACACACGACAGACTGTTGGTGCTCGTCTGGGCATCAACGGCACAATGGATAAGTTTAATCTTTCCTATGATGTCACGTTGCCGAATGCAGGAGACGATCTCAACAACCGTCTGCAGGGAATCATAAACACCGATGATTTGAAAATCAGAGAGTTCGCCTACATACTTGGATTCGGTACATTCTATCCTGTATCGTCGTCGCAGAGCACCAACGTCGGCTCAAGCATGCTCACATCTATCGTATCGTCGAGCATCTCCAACGGTATGAATACACTCTTTGGCGATGTGCTTGGAAGCAGTTGGACAATCGGAGCGGATATGTCGTCGGCCCAGGCAGATGGAAGTGATATGGAGATGAGCCTATCTCTTTCACGCTCCTTCTTCAACGACCGTTTGATCTTCAGCACCGATTTCGGATATCAGAGCAATTCAAACACAAATGCAGATGATGAACTTACCAAGAATTTCGACTTGGAGTATAAACTGAATAAGAGCGGAACATTGCGTCTGAAAGGATATCGCCACACCAACACCGAATTCTACCGTTCGGGTACAAGTACTGAAGGCCTTGGCTTCATTGTCACTAAAGAGGGAGACACATTCAGGGATCTGCTGAGGAGGAAGAAGCAGAAATAGGGGGCAACATTAAATCTCTAACTTTCTAATTTGAAGAAAATTCTATAATTTTGCGATACAATTTAAATATCTAAACAAATGAGACTAGCGAAAAAAATTATGTATGCGGCGATCGTTTCGATGCCGATCTTTATGTGTGGATGTCCCGACGAGAGTATGCCGGAAGGTTATGTGGTGAAGATGAAGAAAGACTACTCTGACAATGTCATGCTTGTCAGATTTTACAAATCTAATTACGACAGCACCTATACTGAAGTTAAGAGTATAGACACCAGTTATATTTGGCCATCCAACAAAGGTGATATAGAGAAAATCACTGGAGATTATTACAGGTTGTTAGGCAGATATGGTCATGATTATAGAAATATGGTGTGTACATCGATCAAACATGAAGATTGGAACGACACGCTGAAGAAAACGATTACTGAATATATAATCGACACTGATCCATTTGATGAGGTGTATGCTTATTACGAAGATTATGGCAAGGCTGCTCTGTTGAGAATCATCAACCAGAACAAACTGAAGGATTTTGAGAAATTGAAATAGCGGTAACTTTTATGGATTCTCATCTTTTTGATGGGAATCCATTTTTTTATGGTTTTGGGAAATAAAAAAAGCAGAACTTATGTTCTGCTTTTTAATTTTGTGTGGTACCACCAGGAATCGAACCGGGGACACAAGGATTTTCAGTCCTTTGCTCTACCAACTGAGCTATGGCACCAATTTTTTTCTTTCTCTAAACAAATATGTGCCCCGAACGGGACTTGAACCCGTACAATCGCAATGATTACAGGATTTTAAGTCCTGCGTGTCTACCAATTCCACCATCAGGGCATCATCTTGTAGATGAGCGGAAAACGGGACTCGAACCCGCGACCCCGACCTTGGCAAGGTCGTGCTCTACCAACTGAGCTATTTCCGCA
>CAMJFV010000397.1 GCA_946405045.1 uncultured Bacteroidales bacterium
GGGCAGGTACAAGACCTGCCCCTACGGATTTGTATTTCTTGGATGTATAAACAACAAAGGGCAGGTTTGAAACCTGCCCCTACGATGATTATCGTAATATTTTGAAAACTCCGTTTTCTTCGATTTTGATTATCTTCGACGGTGATGATGGCGTTTTATCGTCGCGTCTGAACTTTACAACATAATCAGCGGCGTTCAATATCTCTTCGCTGATTTCTGCGAAAAATTTGGCTGATGGTTCACCGGAGATGTTTGCTGATGTGGAAACGATCGGGAAACCGAATCTTTCACATAACGCGTGGCTGAACTTCTCTGTTGTCACACGGATGCCGACACTTCCGTCTTCCGCAATCACATTGGGTGCCAACCCCTTTGCTTTGGAATAGATGATGGTAGTAGGGGTGTCTGAACACTCAATCAGATCCCATGCGATATCCGGCATGGCGTCGGTGTATAGAGGAATGCGTCCAGGTGCGTCGACAAGCAAAATCATTGACTTGGAGTCGGCTCTACGTTTGATCTCAAACACCTTCTTCACCGCTGCTTCATTTCTCGCGTCGCAACCAATACCCCAGATGGTGTCTGTAGGGTAGACAATAATTCCGCCGTTACGTAGTGTGTCTATTGCGGCTTTAATATCTTCTTTGTCGTAGTTCTCGTTCATTACTCTTCTCTTTTTCTGCGTTTCAACTCAAAGTCTCTACCCAAATATTTCTCCTTAACGATGGCGTTTGCCGCAAGCTCCTCAGGTGTGCCCTTGAATAGGATCTTGCCTTCGAAAAGCAGATAAGCACGGTCTGTGATCTGCAATGTCTCATCCACGTTATGGTCTGTGATAAGGATTCCGATATTCTTGTCTTTCAGCTTCCACACGATATTCTGGATGTCGGCTACAGCGATAGGGTCGACTCCTGCAAACGGTTCGTCGAGCATGATGAATTTAGGCTCGATTGCCAGGCATCGCGCGATCTCTGTTCTTCGACGCTCACCTCCGGAAAGACGGTCACCAAGGTTGTGGCGGACGTGGTTGAGGTTGAACTCGTCGATGAGGCTCTCCAACTTCTCTTTCTGATACTCTTTGGAGAAATTTGTCATCTCAAGAACGGCTTTGATATTGTCTTCCACGCTCATCTTTCTGAATACAGATGCCTCCTGAGGAAGGTATCCCACTCCCTTTTGTGCTCTTCTGTAGACGGGATCTTTGGTGATCTCTTCGTTGTCGAGGAAGATGCGTCCTGCGTTTGGCACGATAAGACCTGTGGTCATATAGAATGTAGTGGTTTTTCCTGCTCCGTTCGGACCGAGCAAACCTACAATCTCTCCCTGCTTCACGTTGATTGACACGTTGTTGGCGACGGTACGTTCACCATACTTTTTCACCAACCCTTCTGTACGCAGCGTCATACGTCCCTCTTCGATGAAAATCTCCTCTTTTGAGTTGAGCATGGCTTGCTGCATTGCCTCGATTTCTGAGGCTGATATTTCTATCTTGTTTTCACTCATGACATTCAATTTCTGTGGTTGCTCCTTACATATCAAATGAGAAAGGAAGGAACGAGCCAACTCCTTTTATATGGTAAATCACATCTGTCCCGTAGAGATAAAAATCGATTGCTTTCCCACCTCTTCTTTCTGTCTCCAACAACACTTGCAGGCAGGCTGCGCATGGTACGATTGGCTGGGCTAAAAATTTGCCTTCTGTCTCAGCCGCGATAGCCAACGCAACGACAGCTTCTTTTGGATACTGTGCTCCACATGCAAACACTGCTGTACGTTCGGCGCATAATCCGCTTGGATATGCTACGTTTTCCTGGTTGGATCCGCAGACGGTATGGTTGCCATCTGTCTCCAATGCTGCTCCTACATGAAATTTGGAGTATGGGGCGTAAGACGTTTTTGTGGCATCTTTTGCTTTGTTGATCAACTGCTTGACGTTGTCTGGCAGTTCATCGTATGCGACCTCGCTATATTCGATTTTCTTGACTTTGCTTATCATAAATTGTCAATCACTTTGTTAAGAAAGAACTTGTTGTCTTGCTTTGGCATCATCACTTTCAAACCGTGGTGGATGATGCGTATGTGAATATCTTTCTCTTCCAATACTGGTTCTCCATCGATGTGGAATTCTCCGCTCTCTTCTCTGCACAGAGTGATATCAGTTGCCTCTACGAATGTGAAGTATCTTGATTTGAGAAGTGTTTTTGTCATCAGCTGTGCGATAATCGCAGGAATGGCGAACATCGTGAACGGCTTGAGGATGCAGACGTTTAGTTTTCCATCTGCTATATTGGCCTCAGGTGCAATGTAGGCATTGTTGCCCCACTGTGCGGCATTGGCGATTGTGATGAGGAATGCCTTCTGTAGCACAGCCATGCTGTTGGCTTTGATCACATAGTTGTATGGTTTGTAGTTCCAATATTCTCTGCACATTGTTTTGATGTAGGTCCACAAACCTCTTGTCTTTTGGTTGCTGAACGAATGGCTCACGTGTGCGTCAAAACCTGTGCCGCAGGTGCAGAAGAAGCATCTGTCGTTGGCTTTTGCGTAGTCGATATGCTCTTCGTTGGCTTCATTGATTTGTTGAATTGCTCTGGATGGACTCATTGAGTAGCCAAGATGGCGGCCAAGACCGTTGCCGGATCCAAGAGGAATGATAGCCAAAGCCGTGTTTGTATGAACTATTGCCGACGCGATTTCGTTTACAGTACCGTCTCCACCACATGCCACTACGACATCATATCCCTCAGCGGAGAGTTGTTGGGCAAGTTCTTTTCCGTGGCCTGCATATTGGGTGTAGACGATTTTGGATTCGAATTTCTCTTTGTCCAACGTCTTCTCAATAAGCTCAGGAAGGGATTCCTTGCTTTTGGTTCCACTTTTGGGATTTATTA
>CAMJFV010000398.1 GCA_946405045.1 uncultured Bacteroidales bacterium
TTATAAAAAACTTGAATCTGTTGTTATCCCTTCTGAAATACGAGTTGGTGGACATGTTTATCTTGTTACAAGCATAGAAATGTATGCTTTTTTGGGATGTCGTGGCTTGACAAGCATAGAGATACCATCGGGTATGACAAGTATAGGGAAAGGTGCATTTTATGATTGCAGTGGCTTGACAAGAGTGAAAATCCCATTGGGTGTGACAAGCATAGAGAAAGGTGCATTTTTGGGTTGCAATGGATTGACAAGCATAGAGATTCCATCGAGTGTGACAATCATAGGAGACGAAGCGTTTTTTGGTTGTTGGAGTGTGACAAACATAAAAATTCCATCGAGTGTGACGATAATAGGAGACAAAGCGTTTTATCTATGTGGTGGCTTGACAAGTATAGAAATTCCGTCAAGTGTGACAAGCATTGGAAATCTTGCTTTTTTTTGTTGTTATAGATTGACAAGTATAAAAATTCCATCGAGTGTTACAAGTATTGGAGACGGTGCGTTTGCTGCTTGCAGCAGCTTGACAAGCATCAATGTGTCTATGGATAATTTATACTATTCCTCAGAGGAAGGTATATTATATGATAAAAATAAGACGACACTTATTTATGCTCCAAGGGTGATGATGGGAAGAGTAGAGATCCCCAAGAGTGTGACAATCATAGGAGACGAAGCGTTTTTGGGTTGTTGGAGTGTGACAAACATAAAAATTCCATCGAGTGTGACAAGTATAGGGAATTATGCATTTTCTAATTGTGATGGCCTGACAAGCATAGAGATCCCATCGAGTGTGACAAGAATGGGAAATGGAGCATTTATAGATTGTAGTGGCTTGACAAACATAAATGTAGCGACGGATAATTCAGTTTATACATCTGAAAATGGTGTATTGTATGATAAAAATAAGACAAAACTTATTTGTGTTCCGAGTGTAAAAAAAGGGAAATTTGAAATTCCATCTAGTGTGACAAGTATAGACGATTATGCATTTGAAAAATGTATTGGATTGACAAGCATAGAGATTCCGTCTAGTGTGACAAGCATAGGCGCGTATGCTTTTGATAGATGTGTTGGCTTAACAAGCATAGAGATACCATCGAGTGTCACAAGCATAGGAAAAAAAGCTTTTTATGGTTGTGAAAATCTTGAAATTGTTATAGATAATTCAAGAGAGAATGTGAAGGTAGAGTGGAGTGCTTTTGATGGTTGCAAGTCAGTGAAGTTTTTGAAATGATCGGTTTCATCCACTGCTTATTTTTCACTTACACTTATAAATCATATATTGGCTGATATAGCAAACCGTTCCACAGCTGGATTTTATCGCTACTGTGGAACGGCTTGTTTTATGATTTAATAATCAGTCGTTGGTTATCGCCCCTACGTCTATCAATCTTCTTTTACAATAGGGTATAGCTCGATAAACTCTCCGTTGTGCTTCTTTCCGTCATTGATTAGCTCAGCCATCTTTTCTCCGATCGTCTCTATATTGTGGAATCCGGGAAGATCCATGTTTCCATTCAAATCAGTTGTTGTTGGTCCAGGATGAACAGTGAATATTTCAACTGGAAGGTCCTTCTGCTCAAATTCCATTGCCATCACACCCACCATCGCATTCTGAGCCGCTTTGCTTGCCACGTATGCCATCGGATGCCAGTATGGGTTTGCCTCGGAAGGAACTGTCACATTGACAATTCTTCCTTTGTTTTTAATCAATAATGGTGTCAATGCTTTTGTTATGGCGAATGTGCCTATATAATTTACGTCGATGGTCTCTTTGACATCCTTCAGCTCTGAGTCGAAACTAGCCACAGACATGTCTCCTGGAATGCCTGCATTATTCACCAATAGCGATAGATCTCCGTATTTGGCATTGATTTCTGCTGCGGCGGTTTCCACACTGTTCAGGTCGGCTAATTCAATTTTAACCCAACCTGCAACATCTATTCTCAAATCTTTCAATTTCTGTATGGCTGCTTCAGCTCGTCCTTTGTCACGTGCTCCCAAGACTACACGCCAGCCACTTAATCCTAAATGTTTGATGATTCCAAAACCGATACCTTTGTTAGAACCTGTCACGAAAACTACTTTTTCCATTTTCATTTATTTTTATTTCATGTCGTTTTATGTCGCAAAATTATTCAATATTTATATTCCTGAATTTAAAATCGCCTAAAAATTGATGGATATGGAAAAAATAATGGAGACGGAATGTATCCCGTCTCCACAAAAAATCTAAAATCTATATTCTTTAACCTTCAATCTTTAATCTTTAACCAGGATTTTTAATTGTTGCTGATCTTTGTCTTTTTCCACAACAATGTTGTAGATTCCTGTAGGCAGTGGGGAATAATCACCAAATCGCAGATGCTTCATTCCTTTTCCAGAGAATGTAGATAGCGTTTTGCCGTCAACACCATATAGATAAACAGTATAGGTGTCATCTGTTTGTGGTGTTATCAGCAGATCAACCCTGCCGTCGACAATGGATAATAATTTTATTTCCGATGCGGCAGATTGAATGTCTGCGACGGAATTGTTGTCCATCGGTTCCAATTCAAACCAGTCTATATTCATTAGAAACGCACTTTCTCCCGAATAACGGAGTGTCAGCTCCTGCACTCCACGTGGCAATGTCACACTGGATTCTGCCTCATACCAATCGTTCCATCCGTCTGTTTTTTCTGGATCCACAGTCAGAGTTCCAAGTAGAGCTCCTGCAGAATCAAGCACTGATATCTGGCTTGGTTCTTCCGCTTCCGAAGCGACGTTGGCGCGGATGATGTATTTGCCTGCCACTGGAGCATCAATTAGATATTTAGACCAGTCTCCATCGTTGATCCAACCGAGGTTTGGTATTCCATTTACGTCTGGCTCTATCTGTACT
>CAMJFV010000399.1 GCA_946405045.1 uncultured Bacteroidales bacterium
TGTGACAATCAGCAACTTATTCATGATAGACGGAAAAGAAAGTGAGCTGTATAAAGTTCAGAATGTGCCACACGGTTCACTCAGCAAAGTATGGTATCACAGCGACAAACACAACGCAGACAGGCGTATCACCGTCTACACGCCAGCCGGTTATGAAAACAACAAACAAAGATATCCAGTGCTGTATCTTCTGCATGGCATGGGAGGAGACGAAGATTCATGGTCGACGTTGGGACGTGCGGCTCAGATTTTGGACAATCTGATAGCACAAGGCAAAGCCAAGCCAATGATTGTAGTCATGACCAATGGCAATTCTGATCTTCAAGCAGCCTGGGGAGAATCCCCTACCGGTTATGTCACACCCACTATTGAATTACCGAAGACAACAGACGGTTCGTTTGAAGATGCATTTCCTGAGGTAGTGACATTTATAGACAAAGCATATAGAACGATCGCAAAAAAAGAATCTCGAGCGATTGCCGGTCTGTCAATGGGAGGATTCCATTCCATGCAGATTTCAAAAGAGTATCCTACTCAATTCAACTATATCGGACTCTTTTCTGCATCGGCAAGATTCAAAGGTAGGAAAGAGTCTCACATCTATGAAAACTGTGAGGAAAAAATTAAAAAACAATTCTCACAGAAACCCGCATTATATTGGATAGCTATTGGCAAAGAGGATTTTCTTTATGAGGAAAATCAAAAATTCAGATCCTTTTTAGATACCAATGGATTTCCCTACACATACGTAGAAAGTGATGGAGGACACATATGGAGGAATTGGAGAAATTACCTATGCCAATTTTTACCATTGTTATTCAAATAAATAGAAATCTATTTCAAAAACAAAATGACCGGCTCCAAATGGAGTCGGTCATTTTACTTTTATTATAGAGACAAACGTCTCTACAAACAATTATTTTCTTATGATTAACTTAGATGCAAGCTGACCCTTGTCGTTCTTTACAACGATAGCAACAACATTGTCGTCCTTAGTAGCCTTGCGACCTTCCATATTGTAAGCTGCAACCAATTCTCCGTTTACAACTACGATGTCACCATTCTCGTCTACATAAGCAACGATATCAAAAGCATCTGCCACAAGCTGATCCACCTTAACATCAGCAAATTTCTTAGAAGATAGCAAAATATCATCAACCAAGTAACCTGCCTTACCGCCCTTGAAGATCAAGTCAACAGATTCAGCTCCAGAAGGAACATTAACCTCACCTTCAAACTTAGTCCAGATCAACTTGATTGTATCATTTGTCAAATCTACAATCTCTCCAGTATTGAACTTCAAAAGAATAGGAAGATCAGCGTTGGAATACTCCGAATATTCAGCATCTTCCCAATCATTATATTCATTCTTATGCTTCTTTATAAGCATCTTAGAATATATCTTCTCTGTTCCAGTAGGAATTGCAATACCAGGAAATACAATAGAATCACGATTAGATTCTACCTGTAATGCATGAAGTTGCTCACAGTCAATATAGCCAGAGCCATCCTGATCAGCAATAGAATCAGGCAAGAAATCACGGAACACATACAAAGGACGAGAATATTCAGTAGTTACCACTGGTCTGATATCACCATTGTATAAAGATTTCTTTTTTAGACCCTGCAATTTTTCCTCATAAAATTCACCAAGATCAAAACCATCAAAGTTTTCAGCATAAAATGGTTTTCCCTCCTTGATTGACACAAATGCCATATTCTTAATATATGGGAACTCAGTCATTTCACCTTTGTAATAATCTTTACCAGCCTTATACTCACGAGCGTATGTAAAGTTCATTCCAAAAAGTTCCTTCAAAGAAGACTTTGAATAGATATACTTATATGTAGTAACCCACTCATCAGCGACACCCCATTTTGCATCGACCATACTATATGCCTCCGCATGAGATGCATTCTTAACATCCAAATAGTTTTCTGTGCTTGCAAAACCAAACATCCACAAAGGTTTGTTTCCTTCGTAAATCAATGTGTCTTTATGAGAAGCAGGAATCATATACTCAAACATCATCACATAGTTTGAAGACAAATCCAATGGATTTTCAGGATTAAACTTCAAGCGTACATCCAAAAAGTCATTAGAGATTTGCTTGTATACAACCACATTCTCTCCATTTACAGTTGTATCTGCAATCACATTTGGAATCTTATCTTCCAAATCCTCTGGATCATAATCCCAGACCTCAACATTGTTTGTTAGTTTTCCATCTTTAATGATCCAATATGCATTGTCGAAAGATAGTTCGGCCAATACAGATGATGACACCATCAAAGACACAATAGAGAATAATAGTTTCTTCATCGTAATAAGTAATTTTAATTAGTTTTTAATAAATAGCAGCCAAAACCGACTGATGTTCAGTTTTGGCTGCTAAGTAAGGTTTTTATAATCAATTGATTATTCTTACTTTACAATCAACTTCTCTGTTGTAGCATTTGTCTCGCCTACCACAGAAACGTAATAAATACCAGGAGCTGCATTCAAATTGACAGTTGCAGTAGAATTAGCGTCTACATTTTCTGAATAAACCACAGCGCCAAGAGAATTAACAACCTTTACTGTTGATTTCTCAAAAACAGAGACATTAAACACACCACCTTCTGCTGGATTTGGAGCAATTACAGGAGCGTCGCAAACAACGTCATCTACTCCAGAATTATCTTTACCCTTCAATTTGATAGCACCTAAACCTGAATTTGCTGTCAAGAAAGCAATACCAAGTACATGCTGGCCTGGCTCCTCGAAACGGATACGAAAATCGAAAGATAGTGACGGAACATTCTGAACATAATCATAACCTGGGTTTTCCTCATCAACAGCTACACCTACTGGTTTCCATGCCCAATCATCATAA
>CAMJFV010000400.1 GCA_946405045.1 uncultured Bacteroidales bacterium
CATGACATTATATTATAATTAATTGAATCGAACCTGTACTTGGCACATAATTGCATGGTTGTCGTCGTGAACGAAACTAGTTGGAGTTGCGACGGCATTCTTATAGACGTACTGTAACTGCAATCTGCATTTCTTAAAGTACCACCATTGTATACCAAACACACACTTATGCTGATCAAAATCAAGATCCTGGTTGAAATTGAAATAATCGTAAGAACCGACCAAATCCAACGTACTTGGTATAAGAGCAACACTTCCTGTCACATAAACACCATTACTTGTCACCTTGTCGTCCTTACCCTGCAAATATTCACTGTGGACATTGAGTCTGCGTGATTTATAATCAACACCTACACTGAAACGGTTTCTGTCGTAGTTCTGATCAAGAGCGATATCTGGAGCATAAACAGATGTCGCCACTGCATGACCACGGCCAAGCTGTCCTGTTGTGACAATTTTAAGGTTTTTGGCAGGCTCCCATTCCAATCTACCGATGACATCCTTACTATTGTTTTTGTCTTTACGGTTGATACCCTGTCCGTTCATTACCTGCAATTCATAGCGTAATTTGTTTTCGCATACATTACCAAACAACGATAGACCCAAATCACGACCATATTGAACACCGAACAAAGGATCGCTTCCGCATCCAGAAAGATAAGTCACACCTTCCGAGTAGACGTCGATAGTCTCCATAGCGGTAGGAGACAAAGGATTCTCAAGAGAATATCCATTTTTGAACTGACCCAAACGAACGTAAAGAGCATTGTTCTTAGTGATTCGGAAATCAGTATAAAACTCTTGCACCTGGGAATTGAAATCGTGCATGAAAAGGAACGACCATCGATCATTTATTTGAGCATTCGCCCAAAGCAGAGTTCTTTTGATGTCAAATGTGTTGACTTCTTGAGCTGAATTCTTTTGGTAGGTATATCCAGCCTGTGCATAGCCATGCAACTTGATTCGTTCAGAGACGTCTGACACAAACTTTTTAGCTGAATTTTCTTCGCATTGCTTTTCTTGGACTAGATTCTCCACACGAGTGGAGTCATTCTTTACAGATCCATTCTCTTCCGCTTGTACATTAGAAAAACTGAAAAGCGACAAGAGAAGAAACGGAACGTAACCTTTTTGTTGTCGATACATTTTTAATTTATAGTTTAATTACACTTTATACATTATTAATTAATAAATCATGGTCGTCTCCTACTCTATTCAAAAAAAGTCAAGATAAGAGTTCCCTTAATCAGTACAAAAGTAAAATGCATTATCTAATATACAAAAAAACAGCATAAAAATTGTATATTAGCATGAAAGGTTTTGCTTTACCAAATATTTACAATAAATTTACAAGTCAAATTAGAATTTGTCAAAAATAAAACAAAAAGATAACCAAATAAAGATGTTGGACCAAAACGAATTTTTGCATCCAGACAAAGAATGCCTCACAAGAGAGCAGATTGATGCATTGCAAGTAGAAAGATTGCAGGCGACTATCCGCCACTGCATGAACTCTCCTTTTTACAAGAAAAAATTTGAAGAGATGGGCATCAAGCCCGAAGATATCAAAACGCCAGCGGATGTGCGCAAGTTGCCTTTCACTACAAAACAAGATTTGCGAGACAACTATCCTTTTGGTTTGGCCAGTGTGCCACTAGACAAATGTGTGCGCCTTCACTCTTCAAGCGGAACGACAGGTAATCCTACAGTCGTTTTACATAGCCAAAAAGATTTGGATGAGTGGGCTAATGCTGTAGCACGTTGTTTGTGGATGGTAGGATTAAGACCTAACGACGTATTCCAGAACTCATCAGGCTACGGAATGTTCACAGGCGGATTGGGATTCCAATACGGAGCTGAGCGTCTTGGCATGTTGACAGTCCCTGCAGCAGCAGGAAACACATTGCGTCAGATCAAGTTTATCACAGACTTTGGAACGACAGCAATTCACGCAGTCCCTTCTTATTTGACTCGTATCAAGGAAGTGATGGACCAGCAGGGAATCGATCCACGCAAAGATACAAAACTAAAGGTTCTTGCAATTGGAGCGGAACCTCACTCAGAAGAGCAGCGCAAACGTATCGAGAACATGTTTGGTGTAAAAGCCTACAACAGTTTTGGTATGAGTGAGATGTGTGGACCAGGTGTGGCATTCGAATGTAAAGAGCAGAATGGTCTACATTTCTGGGAAGATTATTATATTGTGGAGATTGTTGATCCAGAGACATTGGAGCCAGTGCCAGACGGAGAAATCGGAGAATTGATTCTGACAACAATCAACCGTGAGGCTATGCCACTTATCCGTTACCGTACACGCGACTTGACGAGAGTGTTGGGCCGTACATGTCCATGTGGCCGTAACCACATCCGTTTGGACCGTATGAAAGGACGTTCAGACGATATGATGGTGCTTCGTGGTGTCAACATCTTCCCTATCCAAATTGAGAAGATTCTAATGAAGTTCAAAGAACTTTCTACTAACTACTTGATCACATTGACAACAGATAACGATAACGACAACATGACAGTAGAGGTAGAGGTTAATGACTTCGACTTGAACGACAAAGATAAGGTTCAGCAGTTGACTAAAGAGGTGACTCGTGCACTAAAAGACGAAATTTTGCTTACACCTCACGTCAAATTGCTTCCTCTCGGAACTCTTCCTCAGGCAGAAGGAAAAGCTGTCCGCGTAAAAGATTTCAGAAAGGTATACCAATAAAGACATATGACTTTTCGTTTTCTCATTATAATCACCAATGAGGAAATTCACAAAAAGAGCCTTGACAGAAACATCTGTCAAGGCTCTTCATTTATAGTGTAATCTGGAATCACTTTTTTTTTCAAATCCAATCAAACTAACTCTTTACGTTGC
>CAMJFV010000401.1 GCA_946405045.1 uncultured Bacteroidales bacterium
CACCCATGATGGCGAACTGGTCCCATACAGCACCGTTGTATTTCTTAGCCAACTCAAAGAAAACTTCCTCAACGATCTGTCCATTCGTGTTGACGCTGTATTGTCCTTTCGAACGACGGTAGGAATCGTTGTTCGTGATGAAGATGAACGCACAGTTTGGAGAAATCTCCTGTATCTTTTCTATCAGTTTGCTGTAGTTGTCCAAAAACTTGGCTCCGCTGAAGTTTTTAGGTACAGCATCGTTGATTCCGATTCCGAAAATCACGAGGTCAGGAAGCACAAGTGGAAGCTCTTTCTGGAATTTTTCGCATTTGAGCCAACTCATGACGCTTGCTCCGTTGATGCCGACGGAATTGTAAGTGATTCCGTTGCTGTTGTTCTCTGCCAGGATTCCTGACAGTGTGAACGGATGGAAAACAGAATCCGTCTGTTCGAACGCGATCGTGAATGAGTCGATAGGAGTGTCGAATGAGAACTCATACACGTCGTCCAGCACATTATATATACTGTAGATTTTTGAACTGTCTACAGGATTGATAATCACTGGATATGAATAGGCACTGTCAGAGTAACCGATCAGTTTCAAATCTGTACATTCCCAACGAGATGTGGCGTCTCTGTTGAGATTGATTTTCATTGTGGCGTCTGGCGAATTCGTCTGCACGGCGATTCCCATCAGGCCAAGCTCAATGTTGTCGTGACGTTTCAAAATTCGGCTTGATGTCCATTTGCCTGTGTATGTCACATTGTAGTTTGGCGGATTGTTTGTCCCGGCAATCTTGAATGGAAACACCAGTCCACGTGAACTTTTGAAATCCAAATTCAAAGAATCCAGATTGCGTCGTATACGGTTGGAGAACACGTCTGCCTGTACGTGGCTGCCTCCGATGTGGAGGATGTTCACTTTTCCTTCACGGCAAAGCACGATGCTGTCAAGTTTCTCATAGAAGTGGCACATTGTGCCGGTGTCTCCGGGAAATTCCAACTTGTTCTTGTCGTATTGGATAAAATCATAGTCCCTAGGAATATGTTTGAAAAATCCCTGTGCCGACGAGAATGTCACGTTCAGCAATGTCAACAGCACTATTATTGTTTTGAAAACCTTCATCTTTAAGTTCTTTTTGGACTTATCTTTTTGATATTGAATCAGCAAATGTCTTGTCGACAGGAATCTTCGCCGACATTTCCTTTAATTTTTTCTTTCTGTTTCTCGACTGCTCTTTCTTTCTTCTATCAAGTGATGATTGGAACAAAGAGTAACTGTCGTACACGTTCAAACTCTCAAGGAAGAGGTGCGCGATTTTTTCAGCACCTTTGCGTGAGAAATGAATGTAGTCGCTTGCGGCAAGAGCTGGTTTGTTAGACACCCAGCTGATGATGGAGTTTTTTCCTCCCATCACACCATACATGTTCCAGAATGCCACGCCATTATCTTTCGCTACACGTTGCATCAGATCCACAGTCTTCTCAAGATTGCGGTAGGTCTGAAGTTTTCCGTCCACTGTTTCAGCCATGTCGGCAGGTCCGATCAAAATGATTTTCGCTTTTGGCAATTGCTGTTTTACAAATTTGATCTGAGCGTCCATTGAGCTGTAGTAGCCTTCGATCTTTTTGTCGGTACTCAAATAAGGAGTTGCATTTCCTCCGAACTCCATAATCACTAGGCGAGTATTGAGTGCGTTGTGCATATACTTGAACGACTTGGCATCGATTCTTGTGAAGAAAGTTCCTGAACTACCTCGAAGACCGATGTTAGTGACAGCCACACCTTTGTCTCCTGTCAGACAGAATCCGTAAAGCTCGGCATCTCCTTCAAGTCTGATCTTGAATGTAGATATCTTTGTAGGCAGATCCCACTCCATCATGCCATACTTCTTGCCTGCTTCATCTTCAGCCTCGTAGGTGAGATCTCCAGCAGTCAAAGTGGCTTTCAACCCTTTTTTGCGGGTGGAGTAGAATAGACGTATTTTGTTGAATTTCTTGTTTTTGACGGCTAAACTATTGATTGTGATAGTCGTTTTACCGTTAATCTCAGAAAGCTGGCCTAACGCACCGTAACGTTTATGGGATGCTTTTTGGACTAGAGTACCGTCTACCAAATAACGGCTGATACTATCAGAAATTGATTCTTGGACTGTGATCGACGGAATCATCTGTAGGGTAGGGATGATTCCAAGACCCTCGCCGCCGAATTTGTCTTGCAGACCATAACGTATAGAGCTTGTGATACGGTCGCCCTCAATCTGTGAATCTCCGTAGTGGGCGATATGCACGAGGCCTTTGCGAGCCTCTCTGCGAAGAGTGGTAATCAGGTCTGTTATATACGAGACATCCGAAGAATCAGGAAGATAGAATCTCGACGGATTTTCTGCAAAGAAAGTCTTGTAGAAATTGATAGTGTCGGCAAGAAGCAGGGAGTCTCGCACACGCATAGAGTCTGCAGCCTGCATAAGTTTACGACGAGCCTCGATGACAGAGTCTGGCAACGCCTGTATTTTCATACTGTTTTCACGGTCCGACAAAAGACCTTCAATAGACATTCTTGATTTGTCTGCTGGAGTAAGAACTTCAGTGATTGAAGGGAAACGAAGTGTCGTTCCTGCCACTGAAATGCCATCTTTGGGCATAAAAAAGCAGACCACTGCCAACACGGCAATGACTGCAACGAAAAACAATAATTCTATATGTCGTCTCATTTATGCATTCGTTAATAAATGCGAATTTAACATATTTAAAGGTTTATGTCAAAGTTTTGCGTATGATTTTTCAAAATGTATGTTGTGTAAGATAAAGATGACATAAATATGCAATTGTGTTGGACGTTGATGATTTGACTTCGATAAAATATACGCATTATATTTTG
>CAMJFV010000402.1 GCA_946405045.1 uncultured Bacteroidales bacterium
CGATATATTTGCCACGCGGATAGCTCTTTATATAACTCTTTATATATGTGCGGGCCACTGGATAATCCTCATTGTTGACGTGACTCTTGCACACCATATATAATACCTCCTCACCTCTTTCCGTACCACGGAACGGCTGTAGAAGCGACTGTCCGATGATGGCACAATTCAACCATTTTTCATTGGCGAAATACTCTTTCGCCATTTTATACTTGTATTCATTATCGGTACTGCGCTGGACTTTTCCAAATCCACCGCACGATGTCAAAACGAGCACCGAAACTATTGATACAAGTATGAACGATAAACATTTTCTCATAAACGTCACAAAAATAATCATTCATATTAAATAACGCAAACATTTTTTTCTATTAGAACTGAAATTCTTAATTTTGCACCATAAAAACACGAAAAAATGGCGTTAAAAGAGAACATCAAGCGAATTTGGAACTTCATTTCGAAGAATCCTTACGTCAAAGCCAAGGCCAATGAAATCATCTTCGGAACAGACACCTACCTTGGCCGTCTGTTCGACGTCATTCTTATCTGGTTCATTCTTCTTAGTGTGGCGATCGCCATCATGGAGACGGTGGAGATGCCAGACAATTTCCGCCACGGACTCCACATCTTAGAATGGATCTTCACAATCTTCTTCACATTCGAATATATCCTGCGTCTCTATTGTTCGGAAAGACCGAGCCAGTACGCATTCAGTGTGTTTGGAATAATAGACATTCTTTCCATACTGCCGACATATCTGGCATTTTTCATTCCACAAGCCCACGCGATAATGGTGATACGTATATTCAGAGTGATACGTATCTTTAGGATTTTCAAACTTTTCGCATTCATCAAAGAGGGAGAGATGATGCTCAACGCCATAAAAGCCGGAATGCACAAAACAATCATTTTCGCTGTGTTTGTGCTTTTGCTGGTCACATCAATCGGAGCGATAATGTATCTTGTGGAGGGAGGAGAAGGAGCCACATTCAACAGTATCCCCGAAAGCATCTACTGGGCAGTCGTGACGCTGACAACCGTAGGTTATGGAGACATCACTCCCGTCACCCCAATCGGAAGATTCCTCACAACGATCGTCATGCTTCTCGGATATTCCATTCTTTCCGTGCCGACGGGAATATTCTCACTTTCACTTGCGAAAGAGAAGCGGAAAATAAGCAAGACGAAGATATGCCTGCACTGTGGCAGCAAAGGTCAGGATATAGATGCGATTTATTGCAGACACTGTGGGGCCCTGCTGTTTGATGAGAAGAATGGGGAAAAGTAGGGGTCGGATTTCTGTGTCCAATAAAAACTTCATACATGATGAATCTAATGCCATGAACCGAACAACAAAGAAAATTTTATTGCATGTCTTATTTTTTGCATCTATGCCTTTTGCATTATTAGGTATTCTATTTGGGGGTGCAATTATACTCATAACTTTATTTGACGATTTTTCAGCAATTTACCTTGGACTTAAATTTTTGTCGATTTCAATACCCGCTGCTATATTGTTTGTTTGGGCAATTATAAATATTGAAAAAATGAAGGAAGAAGATTCCGAGAAGGAGTTCAGCAACTACGTTCTTGTATTACTGGCTGAAGTAATGAAACGAGATAACAAGCAGATTGTTTGCGAATTAGACAAAATCAAGGAGATAATCAAAAAACATTTCAACACTAAAGATGAACAAATAAAAGCACTCAAACATTTTAAAGAACTGCTCAATAATGAGAACAACATATACGACACCTGCAAAGAGATTATCTGGATACTTGACAACAAAAGCAAGATAAAAACATCGACCGCTATAAATATAAAACGCATAGAAGAGCTTATTAGAGACCTGCTGAGTGTAGCCTACTCTGACGAGGATTTTCTTATTCAAGAGAACTCCACCATTTATACCATTGCCCAAAATCTCCTCATCGACAAAAACAAATACAATGAAATAGTCATGGATTTTGAGATGAGAAATCAAGAATACGACACAGAATCCCTGTTCAAATATTCAATTCTGGTGTTGTTTGCGGAAGTATCAATGGCCGACAACAAAGAGCTGACCAGAAAAGAGTTTGACAGTGTCAAAAAAGCGATCCGCAGATACTACAAAACGGAGGCCAAACAAGAAATTGCATTAAAAAAGTTTCTCTTTTTCATAGACCAAGATATATACACTCCTAAACCGAACTACTTTACCATAATAGCCAATCTAAACGACGTTGCGAAATCTGAACTGATAATGGAATTGTTGGCGATTGTCTACGCTGATGATTGCATGTATATGGGAGAAAGATATAAAATCAATGAAATAGCTGAGAAAATAGGGATTGGAAATGACGAATATGAAAGAATCAAACGAATCTTTCAAAAGAAATACCAACAAGGGTTCTACAATGAAAAAGATTCACAATCATCTAAATCTACCAGCGACAAGGATCAGGAAGAAAAGAAAAGAGACTACCAAAATGATAAATCCAACACAAACGACAACAGAAGCCATTACCAGAAAAAAAATTGGATGTCAGGAAACGAGGCTTATGAAATTCTTGGAGTAGACTCGACTGTTTCCGACTCCGAAGTCAAAAAAGCATACCGTGCAATGGCAGTGAAATATCATCCCGACAATGCAGCCAGGTTGGGTGAGGAAGCATTGCGTCAAGCCACAGAGACGATGAAACAGATCAATGCGGCATGGGAAACTGTGAAGGAGGCAAGAAAGATTAAATAATTAAGGATCAGACGGAGAGATGCCCCCGTCTACACGTTTTTTTTCGATAATTTTAATCTCAGAGGAATGATCCAGGAAATCAGGAAGATAATCAGTCGTCACCTTGCCT
>CAMJFV010000403.1 GCA_946405045.1 uncultured Bacteroidales bacterium
GAAGACGGAGTTCTTAGCATTGTATATGGTCATGGACGATATGGAGGTTGGGGATGCTCATTCAAATATATCAATGGTGAATTCAAATACATTGGTTCCTCTTCCAGCGAGAGTATGTCTTGGATTGCGGAGGATCTATCATCCTCATCTATAGATTATGACAAAGGGATAGCGGAGGATTACCACATAATCAACGTAAATGAGAACTTTAATGAAAATGGAGATTATAACGATGATTTCAATCCACGCTACATCTATCATACATACGAAATATTTCCGACTTACCTACCAAGCATAAATGAGGTAGAAATCGACATGGGTAAAGTGACAGACCTTAAAAAAGTGACAGATATAACCATATCTCTTTTGAAAATTGAGGTCGACGACTACAAGATTGTAAATGGAGAGAAAGAATGGTATCGCAGAGAAATCACAGATGATGAAGCCGAAGAAATTGAAGAAAATAAAGACACATGGTGATGTTCAGATATCAAACAATCAAAAACGCCTCTATCAAGAGGCGTTTAATTTTGCATTCCGCATTTATCATTTCTAATTTATATTGCTTCTCACTCACGCATCTTAGACACTGCCTGCACTACATTCATCACATAGTCGCCAGCCTTCTCACATTCATTGATAAAGTCAATATAATATGTACCAAGACGATAGCTATACTCCTTATTGTTGATCGCCTCCACATTTTTCTCCGTACATCTTGTACGAAGTTCATTCAAACGATCTTCAATACCAATATTTTCCTTTAGGTTGACAGCCTTCTCCTCTGGCAATGAAAGCACTTTGATCATCGCCACCAAAGATTCGTCTACTATTTGCAGAGCCTTAGTGATATTAGCGAGTTGCTCATCATTGAAAGTCTCTTCTCCATATTCGCGTAGACGGGATATTGTTCGGCCAAGGTGAAAAATACTGTCGCCGATACTCTCCAATTCTCCAATCTCACGAAGCATACAAGCAATGGCAGTCTTTGACTCACCACTCAATCGTCCCTCACTAACCAAGCCGAGATACTTACCGATCTCATCTTCCATATTGTCGGTAATCTGCTCGTAATGCACCAGTTTCTTGTATGCATTTTCAAAATCCTCATCTTTCTTGCTATCCAACGCCTTTGGCACAAACGTCAACATTCTGCGGCAACGTTCACCGAACACCACAATCTCCTTAGTTGCCTGAAGGATAGAAAGCTCTGCGGTAGAAAGCAGACCACCAGAAATAAATACCAAACGGTTTTCTTCATCCTGGTTCTCAGGCATTGGCAACACCTTGCAAACCAGAGCTTCAATCTGTTTTACAAAGCCAATCAGCAACAAAGTATTAAAGATGTTGAATGCGGTATGGAAAGAAGACAGACGGAACAAATCATTGTCTCCTGCATGAAGCACGTTGGAAACGATCCACGTCACAGCATCACAGAAAGGATAGAATATTATCAACACCACACACACTCCGAAAACATTGAAGAACATATGGGCCAACGCTGCTCGTTTAGCCTGAGTGTTTGCAGTAAGGGATGCCATAAAGGCAGTGATAGTAGTTCCTATGTTCTGACCCATCGCAAGAGCTGCAGCTTGCTCGAAACCAAATCCCTGGATATGCATATCAAAAAGCATCAGCGTGATTGCCATTGTGGCCGCTGATGCTTGTACTAACATTGTAACCAATGCTCCGACTACTACGAAAAGAAGAATTGTAAGAAAACCTCCGTCCGCCACTCCTGCCAACATGGTGGCAACGTAGGAACCAATATTCAAATCGGTAGCAGACTGCTGCAAATAGCTCAATCCCATAAACAGGAAGGCGAAACCGAAGATGAACTCTCCGACGCTTTTTCGTTTACTTATACTGCTGAAAATAAGTGGCATTCCTACACATAGCAAAGGAAGAGTAAGAGCTGCTATGTTCACTTTGAATCCAATGGCGGAAATCATCCACGCCGTCACTGTAGTACCGACATTGGCACCCATAATAACACCAATAGCCTGGGTAAGATTCATCAATCCCGCATTCACGAAACTCACAACCATCACGGTCGTGGCACTCGAAGACTGAATCATTGCAGTAATCACGATTCCGGTAACGACACCCATCACACGATTTTTGGTCATTGCCGCAAGAATTGCTCGCAATCGATCACCTGCAAATTTCTCCAAACCTTCACTCATCGTTTTCATACCGAAAAGGAAAAGTGCAAGAGAACCGAATAACGATAATAAATTGAGGATAGTATCCATTATCAAGTTATTAATTAAAAATGTGTTATGAAAATGAGATTTTTTACAATCACCATGTTTCACTACCTAAACTGGCCACAAAAGTATTAAAAAATACCAAAAAAATTACATTATGACAAAAAAACAAACATCAAAATGACAAATACACTAATAAAAATACAGTGCAATAGTATATATGCAACACTATTAGCTCCAAATATAGAATTTCTTTCTTTTTACATAAACCTGCTCCAAAACACATGTTTAGGCTTATCATTGAAAAGTAAGCCACAACATTCTAAAGTCGAAACTGAGACAGCAAATCATTTTTTTAATCAATTTGTAGCACAACTTGATTTTATATTTGCATAATACATAGAGAAATAAGCAACTTTTAGCAAAAAAAAAGCAGAAAACACTTGCTGTGTGATAAATAGTTTACACTTTTGCACTCGGGAAAGCGCTACACAACCAGCTCCCTTCGAATCCCCCAGGGTTTGAACGCAGCAAGGGTAAGTCGGTCGTAGCGGTGTGATGTAGAAGGTTTTCCCACCTGCCTCTTTAGCTCAGTTGGCCAGAGCACGTGATTTGTAATCTCGGGGTCGTT
>CAMJFV010000404.1 GCA_946405045.1 uncultured Bacteroidales bacterium
AAATAGAGATAAAAAAGAATATATAATTCAATTAGAACAAGAAATTTCAGATTTCTAAGGTAGATAAAGGAGCGAGGTTTAAGGATTATCGTGGATGTGTTGAATGGTTGACAAGTTCTGGTATAGTGAATGTGTGTAATTGCCTTTCTTTCCCGGAGTTGCCATTGAAGGGAAATTATGAAGGAGATAAATACAAATTGTATTTCAGTGATACGGGACTACTTGTAGCGAGTCTTGATGACGAATCGCAGGATGATTTACGAATGAATGAAAATTTAGGGGTATATAAAGGGGCTCTTTATGAAAATATAGTTGCAGAAGCTCTTGTTAAACAAGGATATTCTTTGTATTACTACAAAAGAGACGATTCAACATTAGAGGAAGATTTTTTTGTGAGAACTCGTAAATCTCTGGTTCCTGTTGAGGTTAAGGCTGTCAGTGGACGTTCAAAATCGTTAAGAACTCTGATTGAAAGTGACCATTATCCAGATATTAAATATGGTATAAAATTGAGTAAGAAAAATATTGGATTTGAGAATGACATTTATACTTTCCCTTATTTTTGCTCTTTTTTGTTGAAGAGATATTTGCAGAATGTGGAGTGGTAAAAAAAAAGGAGACGCAATTGCGTCTCCTTAATTCTTCACTTTTAATTCTTAATTAATAAGAATACATGTATTCGATTTCTTTGTTGTAATGCTCGTTGATCACTTTTCGCTTCAACTTCAGTGTAAGGGTCAACTCACCATTGTCGGAAGAGAACGGTTTAGACAAAAGTTTGAATCGTTTGATCTGCTCGTATTTAGCCAAACCTTCCTGTAGATTTGCGATTCTTCCTTCTATCAACGACGTGATCTTTGGATTGCTTAACAGATCCTCCATGTCTTTGTATTCTATCTTCATTTGCTCTGCGTACTCTTTCACCGCACCATAATCAGGTACGATAAGAGCTGTGACAAATTTACGAAGATCTCCAATTACAGCTACCTGATCGATATATTTGTCTGTCACAAGCAGATTCTCGATTTGCTGTGGAGCGATATACTTTCCGTTTGATGTCTTGAACAGATCTTTGATACGGTCTGTGATATAGAGAATGCCGTTTTCTAACTTTCCTGCGTCTCCAGTGTGGAACCATCCGTCTGTGAATGCGGTTGCGTTGATCTCTGGTTTGTTGTAGTATCCAGGAGTTATAAGATTACCCTTAAGAAGAATCTCGTCGTTCTCACCAATTTTCACCTCACACTCTGGCATCACCTCTCCCACAGATTTCAAATCGTGGTATTTGTGGGCAGGTTGGAAACAAGACACTGTAGCTGTACTTTCTGTAAGTCCGTATCCCACAACCATGTCAAAGCCAAGGCTCATTAAAAACTCGCATACTGATTCAGAAAGCTGTGAGCCCGCGCATGGGAAATACATTGAGTTTTCCAAGCCTAGTTCCTTCTTTACCTTTTCAAAAAGTGTCTTTTTGAAAATCTTATATTGCAATTCAGTGAGGAATGGCACGGATTTGCTGAATCTGACGTAGTCGAGATTTCTCTTTTTGCCGACTGCGATTGCATGATACATCAATTTTTTTACCAATCCCGGCATTTTCTCAATTTTCTCGTGCACACCTGCGTAAACCTTTTCCCAGAAACGAGGCACCGCACACATCATGTTAGGACGAGTCTCCTTGATGGATTGAAGGATCTCTTTAGGATTCTTGTTGACGAAGATCATTGCTCCTCTGTACATACATAGATAATCCCATGCACGTTCGAAGATGTGGCTGGCTGGAAGGAACATCATAGATGTTCTTGTCTCGTCGCAACAAGGCATCACTTTCTCATGGATTCTCATTTGGTGAGTGAGGTTGTATTGCATAATCATCACACCCTTTGGCTCTCCTGATGTTCCGGAAGTGTAGATGAGTGTGGCAAGGTCGTCCTGGCTTAATTCGCTCTGACGCTTTTCCAACTCTGCGTTCTGCTCATCTCCGTCGCCATACTTTAAGAAATCGCTGAAAGCCATTGATGTGTCTATTCCGTTAAGATTGATCTTTGGATCGACGGTAATGACCTTTTTCAACACATTTGTCTGGTGTAGCACCTTGATTGTCTGATCATACTGGTATTGCTCACCTACAAATATCATCGCACATTGTGCATCATCTACGATGTATTTTACTTGTTCTGATGATGATGTTGCGTATAGAGGTACTGCAACGGCTCTGATTGCCTGAAGTGCTAAGTCTACTATGATTGTTTCGTGGCTGTTCTGGGAATAGATAGCCACTTTGTCCTGTTCCTTTATTCCGATAGAAAGAAAAGCTTTAGCGGCTCTCCTTACACTTGCTGCTACCTGATTCCAAGTTAAAGGTTTCCAAACATCCTCCTCGTCGTCTCGGTATTTTAATGCGGTCTTGTCTCCGAATCTTTTTGCGTTGTCGAATGCAAGTCTTCCGATATGAAATGAATTCATGCCCTTTTGTTTAAATTTGGGGCAAAAATATCTTAAAAAATGTTAAAAGACAAATTTTGAATAATTAAAGTTGAAACTATGGGGTGTTTATTGTCCTATTTGACTGTTTATCGAGCTCTTTTTGGGGCATTCGTAGTGTTTTTTGACAAAATTGATGGCTGCTTTTGCTGCCTTTTGTTGCGACTCTTTTTTTGAATATCCGTTACCATTAGCCACAACATTGCCGTCTATTTTCACCACACATTTGAAGATATGGTTGTTTTCTGCATCAACCACGTCGTCGATGATCTCAAAATCGACGCTGATTTTCCTTTTTTGCGACCATTCAAGAAGTTGGCTTTTGAAATTTTCTGTGGCTTTCTCCA
>CAMJFV010000405.1 GCA_946405045.1 uncultured Bacteroidales bacterium
AAACTTGCGTTCCAACTCATCCTGTATCTTCAACACATCTTTAGACATGTATTTATAACGCGAATAAGTCAGATTTGCAACCCAGTTGAAAATCCAATATGCGGATGTCCATGAGAACTCCAACAGACTGCCATTACCTTTTCTGAAACATTCTGGCACTTCTGTCGTGGCAATATATATAGGTATGTAGACGGTGAATGTAGCGTCGTCTACTCCATACCATAACACTCCTCCTACCATGTTTGGCAACCAGCTTCGCATCTGGGCGATGAAGCTGAATGCATTGTGTGGACCGGCGATCGGATTCTCATTGAAATACTTTGTGCCATCCACTTCCCACTCACGTGGAGCATAACGGTATGACGCGCCAAACGGTTCACTTCCCACTCCTGAATCTATCGCAAGCGGAGTGCCCTCGAAATGATCACGCATCAGGTTTTTCAACTCTTTCAACGATATCTTCTTCTCCGGCTTTATCCAAAGAGGCAGTCTCTCATCACTTTTTCCAAGTATATAATCCTGATACTTAGCCATTTTTGGAGAAAGTTTAGTAAAAACTGACCACACACGAGAATCACAGAAACGTCTTGCTGAGAAACTCATTGGATCGTAAGCATCAGAAAAACTGAACTCTTTATTCTTTCCCTCAAAATAACCTTTCTCTCTTGCAAATGAAATGACATCCTTTGAATATCTGCAATTTGCACGGTCGTTCAATGGGAATGTTGTGATTCTTGAATGGTTGGCATGAGCACTAACACAATCATCTGGCAGACGCATGGCCACCCAAACCGCTCCCTTTATATCCGGACCTTTTCCAATCATCTCCATGATCCACAGTTCCTTAGGATCTGCGATTGTGAATGTTTCTCCAGAACTGCGATAGCCATACTCATTCACCAAATCTGTCATGATCTGGATGGCATCCGTCGCCGACTTGCATCGCTGCAATGTCAGTGTGATCAGGTTACCATAGTCGAGCACTCCACTTGTGTCAACCAATTCTGGTCGGCCTCCCCAAGTGGATTCTGTGATACAAACCTGATGCTCATTCATATTTCCAAGCACCTCATTGGTGAACGGCACCTGCTCCACCTTGCCCTGATATCCGTGAGTATCCCATCCGTAGATGTCAATCTTCTCATATTTAGAGTGTTGGGCCTTAGGATAATGAGTCAACTCTCCATACAAATAGTACGAATCCGCCGAATATGTACAGAGTGTGGATCCATCAGTAGAACATTGTTTGCCAACCAAAATATTCGTTCCTGCAAATGCAGTGAAAGCACCCAATAATGCAGAAACTATAGAAACAACCCTCTTCATTTAATATAAAATTTTCTTTTCATAAACGCGTTCGTTATTGCAATTGTCTGTAACAACAAACTTGAATGTCTTAAATGTATTGTCCTTCTCCACATTTTCCACAGACAGATTACAGAATGCAGTTCCTGTCTTCTGGTCATACTCGAAAAGAACCCATTTGTCGTCGATGTAACCCTTATACGATTTGATTCCAGACAATCCGTCTCCCATCTTCATAACTATTCTATTAGTCTGACGAAGATTTTTTGTCTGTAGCGGACCGACATACGGAGCTGTTACATCTTTGAAAACGGCAAATCGGCCTAGTTCTCTCACTTTAGCGACCGCATATCCGTCGATGAACTTACAAGCATACACTTTATGTATAAGGTTCTTGCTATTCAACGACACAACGACATATTTATCTTTATCCTGCAACTCATCTCTGGAAACCTTGATGGAAAGATCCATAAATGTATGTACAGGAGTCAAAGGATCTCCAATACTGTAAATATTTGAATAATAGACATTAGACGGAATTGTCTGAAAGTTTACAGGTTCATCATCGTACAAAGCGTTTTCCGGAAGAATAAGAGCGACGTCACCCTTATCAAACGACGTTGCCACACCAGCTGTAAGTTTTTCACCAACAGGTTTTTCTTCTGAAGCATGCATTGCCGTCTTCTTTCCCATCACATTGACAACCAGCACATCTTTGTTTCCAAAATCGTCAATTGCCTCAAACTTCACCTCATAGTTACGCTCTTCATTGATGTTCAAAACACCATTGTTTTTCAGATCATGGAAAATTTTCAACGGCGTGTTTTTCTGAGGGAACATCTTCATGAAAAATTCTCCTGTTCGTTGCTGTTGACGGTAGTCTATGAAGCTGTTTAGCGCACGTGAATCCGAAAATTTCACATTACGAATATCCACCTTGCTATATAGATTTCCATCCACATACATCAGAAGCGTACGAGGAGTGTGGTGGAAGCCTGTTCCTGACATAAAATCGTATGATTTCAATGCGAAAGCGATATTTCCCCATGCATTAATAGTAGAGACTCCGTTCAATCTTCTCTCTCCACCTGCAACCACACGAGTATTATATTTTACAGAAGACTTTCCATTCACGCCACTATTATTATCCATCGCATAGATTTTAGTAGCGTTGATCTGAGGACGACGGTTATCCTGCAATCCCCAAACATCATTATGGTCGAATGGATTTTCTAGTACACCTTCCGGTGAACGGAATTCAAAATGCAAATGAGGTCCGCCACTTGAGCCAGTGTTTCCAGACCAAGCGATCTGCTCACCTCTCTCTACCTTTATCTCATTTTTAGCAGGGAAAATATCCACCTCAAACGACTGGTTCTTTTCCTGCTCCTCACGCACACGTTTGCCGATAGCATTAAGGAAACCGTTGCAATGGGCATACAAAGAGACACGACCATCAGCGTGAGTGATCTCAATTCTCTTTCCATAGCTGCGAGGCTCAAGCGTAATACGAG
>CAMJFV010000406.1 GCA_946405045.1 uncultured Bacteroidales bacterium
CTCACCAAGGTCATTTGCAAGTGTAGGCTGGTAACCTACGGCTGATGGCATACGTCCTAGCAACGCTGATACCTCTGATCCCGCCTGTGTGAAACGGAAGATGTTATCCACGAAGAATAGGATATCCTTACCACCCTGACCTGAATCACGGAATGTCTCAGCCACTGTCAAACCAGACAATGCAACTGAAGAACGTGCTCCTGGTGGCTCATTCATCTGTCCGTAAACCAATGTTGCCTGTGATTTCGCTAGTTCGTTGTAGTCGATCTTAGAAAGATCCCAATCTCCTTCTTCCATCGATTTCTTAAACTCCTCTCCGTAACGGATGATGTTTGACTCGATCATCTCTCGAAGCAAGTCGTTACCCTCACGAGTACGCTCTCCAACTCCCGCAAATACTGAATATCCGTTGTATCCTTTTGCGATGTTGTTGATAAGCTCCATGATAAGCACTGTCTTTCCTACACCGGCACCACCAAACAAACCGATCTTTCCTCCTTTTAGATAAGGAACCAAAAGGTCGATCACCTTAATACCTGTAAACAAGATTTCTTTTGATGTTGCTAGCTCGTCAAACTTTGGAGCCTCTCTATGAATTGGTGAACGCTGTACGTTTTCAAATGTCTTCATTCCATCAACTGGAGCTCCTACGACATTCAACAAACGACCTTTTACTTGTTCACCCATCGGCACTGATATTGGAGAACCCAATGCCTTTACCTTTAATCCTCTCTTTAATCCATCAGTTGAGTCCATGGCGATTGTACGAATCGAACGCTCACCAATGTGCTGCTGACACTCTATAATCAATGGAGATTGTCCTTCACGTTCTACCTCAAGGGCGTCGTGAATCTGTGGTAATGTTGCATCCACTTCAGCAAAACTGACATCGACTACCGGTCCAATAACCTGGATTATTTCACCATAAATTTCAGACATAGCGTGTTTTTTTATTGTGGTATTAATTTTTTTAATTTTCCTTTTTTCTATCTCCCAAAGCATAGTTACCCATGCTTTTGTTATTGCAAATATATTTATTTTTTTAGACTGAAAAACTTTTTGTCAAAAAAATAACGGGTTGTAAGAAAATATTTCTTGTTTTTTACAGACTGTAAATGTTGTTTAGCATATTCTTTCGATTTGTAATGTCTCGTTTTGAATATCTATGTTTGTTCAGCATCGACGGAATTGTCGTGTACTTTTCGTGGAATATATAGTCTGCAACGGACATTTTGTATATTGCAGGTGGTGTTTTTATGTCTACTGAAAATTATATTCGTCCTCTTATTTTTTATAATTATTCATTTGTTAATAAAAAAAAGTAGACGCAATTTCTCGCGTCTACTTTCATTTAAAATATAGACAATGGGAATTAGTATTTGATAGCTTTCAATTTTCCTCCGTCCACAGCGTAAACTGTGTTTGAGTTGAAATCAATCTCATAAACTACGTTCTTGTCGTCGCTCAAACGGAATGTCTTTACCTCTTTTCCTGTATTCTGGTCTACTACTGCCAACTGTACCAACTCATCTCCATTGACTTTTTCAGATGTCAAGAAAATAGATAGGTTGTCGCTTGATCTTGCAGCTTTCTTTGCCTTCTCGTTAGCTTTTAGCTTATGACGTAGTTCTTTCTGCGCGTCCATAGCTCGTCCTGCCTTATCAGCCTCTTCTGCTGAACAGAACACTCCACCTTCCGCAATTACATTGCCGTTCTCGTCTGTGACTGTAACCTTTGTGCTCTTGATTCCGTTGTAGATTGATGCTGCAAGTAGGGCTGCGTTAGCTCCACGGCCTGTCTTCAACTGTGGATATACTTTCTGTGCAGTCACTGTCTTGTTCTTGTCGATCATGACATACTCTTTTGCTCCGTAGATGAAGTATCCGTTGTCTGAGACTTTTAGTCCAGAGATCGCAGATGGATCATCAACTTTAGTCACTGCTTCTGGCAATTTTGCGTCATTATCTGGATCGATGACGTATACTTTCTTTCCGCTTAACGCTACAACTTTGTTTGTTGCATCATCGAATGCACATTTGTCTGTGACAGAAAGGTTTATTTTGAATTTGCGCTTGTTTGTCTCTTTATCGTATACCACCAAACGGTTGTTTGTCATGATCAGGTATGTATTCTTATATTGCTTCTCTACCTGTGGTGACTTTATGTCGTCTACATCTTCAAGCTCGATTGGCTTCTTCCATACTTTCTCTCCTGTAGCCTTGTTGACCATCTGGATCTTGTTTCCGTAGCTGACACGGATGCCTTCATCTGTAAGCTCGGCATTCTTATAGAATGGAGATACAAAACTCTTCTTCCATTTCTTGTTGCCAGACTTGATGTCGATGATGTTAACATCAGCCTCAGATGCGATGATTGCCTGTGTGTTGTCGAGCTGGATTAGGTCTGCAAATGGAGCGGCAAGTTTCATTGGTTGTGCCCATACATCCTTTCCTGTCTTTGAATCGACCAAGTGTACTTTTCTCATACCGCTTTCCATAGAGAAGATGTAGTTGCCACTGTTGTCGATCAAATACAATTCTGGTTTTGATGGGTTCTCCCATTTTTTGTTTCCTGTTTTAGCGTCAAGTAGGTATAGGAACTGGTCGAATCCGTAGATGATATTTCCGTCTGCAGAAATGCCTGGTCTGCACTGTACCATGGCCTTGTCCAAAAGTAGGTTGGCTGCGATCGCTTTCTTTGGCTTTGGCAATGCGAACTTCCAAAGCACTTTGTTCGATGCGATATCTACTGCCTGAAGTGAGATGTTCTTATCTGTACCGTCTACACGGATAAGTGCGATGTTCAACTCTGGGATGA
>CAMJFV010000407.1 GCA_946405045.1 uncultured Bacteroidales bacterium
GTACTTGCTTGGTATCGGTGGTGTGTTGATGCTACAGAAACTTGGCATCAAGAAGGACATCTACCACTGCAACGAGGGTCACGCTGCACTTCTTAACCTTCAGCGTTTGGTTGATTACATTGAGAAGGAAGGTATGACATTCGAGCAGGCTAAGGAGGTTGTTCACGCATCTGCTCTTTACACTGTTCATACTCCAGTGCCAGCTGGTCACGATAAGTTCGATGAAAGCTTGTTCGGAAGATACATGTACAAGTTCGCTGAGCGTCTTGGCATCTCTTGGGATGACTTGATGGATCTAGGACGTGAGAACCCAGGTGACAAGGGAGAGAAATTCTCTATGTCAGTGTTCGCATGTAACCTATGCCAGGAGTCAAACGGTGTGTCTTGGTTGCACGGTGAGGTATCAAAGAAGATGTTCGCTCCAATTTGGAAGGGTTACTTCCCAGAGGAGTTGCATGTAGGATACGTTACAAACGGTGTTCACATGCCAACATGGGCAGACCGCTCTTGGAAGGCTTTGTTTGAGTCTACATTCGGAGCTGATTATATCGCAAAACAGTCTAAGGAATCTACATGGGCACCAATCAATAAGGTTGACGATGCTAAGATCTGGGAGACTAAGTTGGCATTGAAGAACCGTTTGATCGATTTCATCAAGGTTCAGTATAAGGCTACATGGTTGAAGAATCAGGGAGATCCAACACAGGTGTTGGCAATCACTGAGAAGATCAATCCAAATGCGTTGACAATCGGATTCGGTCGTCGTTTCGCTACATATAAGCGTGCTCACTTGTTGTTCTCTGATTTGAAGCGTTTGTCTCAGATCGTAAACAACGACAAGGCTCCAGTTCAGTTCTTCTTCACTGGTAAGGCTCACCCAGCTGACGGTGGTGGTCAGGGCTTGATCAAGAGAATCATCGAGATCTCTCGTATGCCTGAGTTCCAGGGTAAGGTTATCTTCTTGGAGAACTATGATATGGCTCTTGCTAAGAAGCTTATCTCAGGTGTTGATATTTGGTTGAACACACCAACTCGTCCACTTGAGGCATCTGGTACATCTGGTGAGAAGGCTTTGATGAACGGTACAATCAACTTCTCCGTTAAGGATGGTTGGTGGTATGAAGGCTACCGTGAGGGTGCAGGTTGGGCATTGACTGAGCACAGAACTTACGATTATCAGCCATACCAGGATCAGCTTGATGCTGCTACTATCTATAACCTACTTGAGAAAGAGATTATCCCTAAGTACTACGCTACTAACTCAAAGGGTTACTCTCCTGAGTGGGTACAGACAATCAAGAACTCATTCATGCAGATCACTCCTAACTATACAATGAAGCGTCAGTTGGATGACTATGTAGATCGTTTCTACAACAAGCTACAGAAGGCATACGACGAGGTTTCTGCTAATGGTTACGCTAAGGCTAAGGAAATCGCTGCTTGGAAGGAGAAGATCGCTGCAGGTTGGGATAATATTTCAATCGAGCAGGCTGAGATTCCTGAGAAGTTGTTGACTAACCCTGAGGTTGGTGACAAGAACCAGTTTGAGGTTGTTCTTAACGTTAATGGTCTTGGTGACAATGGTATCGGTGTTGATATCGTTATCTCAAACAAGAATGAGAAGGGTCACGATAAGATCTACAAGGTAGTAGAGATGGAGATGTACAAGCAGGAGGGCACAAGATTGTTCTACAAGGCTAATATCGTTATCGAGGAGGCTGATACTTACAAGTACGCATTCCGTATGTTCCCTAAGAGCAGCTTGCTTGCTCACAAGATGGACTTCTGCTACACTCGTTGGTTCTAATCGACGTCGTTACAGACAGTTATATAGAGAGGTTGGAGAAATCCAACCTCTTTTTTTATAAAGAAGATGATCTAAACTTGGGCTTATAAGTATTTTAACACTAAACTGAAACCTTCAATCACTAACCTCTAAACCTTCAATCTCTAATCTCTAAACCTTTAATCTCTAATCTCTAAACCTTTAATCTTTGTATATCATTTTATTTATAATTAACTTTGTTACTATTGTGTTGTTGACTATCCTGTGATGCCATTGTTATAAATAATTGAACGAAAATGAAGAAGCTTTTATTATCTCTTATTATAATTTTCAACTCTGTCATATCTGCCTTATCGATGAACTATGATAAGGAGTGGAAACGTGTAGATGATTTGATGGATAGAGTTAAGTTGAAAGATGCTCAAACACTTGTGGAAAAAATAAAAAATGTTGCGGAAAAGGAGGGTGATAATCGTCAGCTTCTGTATGCGGAAATATATTCGTATGCTATCGATATGGGATGTGAATATTCATTGAAAAATAAAACATATATACATAGACCTAATAATTTCAATTCAAAAGAAGGCCCTCAAATTATTGAATCTCATTATGATAAATCAATAAAATTATTAGATAGATTTGGTGAAAGTGCTGAAAAATATCTCTGCCAATTTTTTATCGCATCTTTGGTAGAACATTATATTGGTTTGAATCGCAATTCAAGTAGTAGTTCAAGAGATATTGCAGACCTTTCTCTTGGAGAAATGGGTAGACCGGAGCAAACGAAACTTTTAGACAATTTGTATTCGACTCTGGTTAATTCGTTGGATAAATTAGACATGTACAAAGCAAAGGATTATTCAGATTTTTTTTCTATGACTGAAGAAGATGGTACACTTGCTGATGTAGTTGTCTTGAATATCCTCAATTCGCACACTGGAGGTCCTTACTCTGATTATGTGACTATAGATAAACTTGAAAAGCCGGATGGAAGGTCTCACTTACAATCAGATCTCGGACGAACTGGGTA